>VYFM01000272.1 GCA_009842375.1 Candidatus Poribacteria bacterium
AAAATCTGAAACATACATGAAACATACATGAAACATATTGTTCCGAACCCCATGCCTCCCTTCCATCCCGTCCAACCCCGTGTTATACTACTACCACTATGAAAAACAAAACAACCCGAAACCCCAACGCGACCCAAAAAATGCAACAAACTATCCACACCCAAAAACCGCCAAAACCGAACAATTCAAAAGATACCGTTTTCAATTTTTTTTCCTATCAAAAAAAGCCATCGAAACAACCCACCAACCCAGTCAGGTCCTACAACCAGACCACAACACAGTAAAGATACAGTTAACCACAAAACTGTATCTTTTCAAAACGGAGGATAATTCCAATGAAATTACAGGACAAGCACAGAGCATTCGCAGTCAAATCTTATGCTAAATTGATGACAAACGCAGAAGTCACAGACGCATTCATGCAAGAATTCCCTGACGACCTGCCCAAACCATCAATCCAAAAACCCGAATACCCCAAGACCACAAAATATTTCGGGAAAGACCTGAACGAAACCGAGCAACAACTCGAAAAGCAAGAATACATGAACGACAAATACAACGAGTGTTATAGATCCTATCAAACCCTATACGGAGACGAAGCGAAAGCAAAATTCGACCAAGACTCCCAAAAAATAGTGGCACAGATAGAAACCGACTATCAAGCCAAAATCAAACAACAACTTGATAGTATCCACAGCAAAAACCTTGAGAAATACCAAGAACAACTTGACCAACACCATCAGAAACTCAGAACTGAGTTATCAAACCAGCTCCGAGTCTACAACGTCACCCACCCCCGATTTCCATTGAAATATCAGGAACTCTTCAACCAAACCACCAGAGAATACCTATCAAAATTACGAACCAGCAGTAACGAAACCGTAGCCCAAGAACTCCAAACCCTCTACGCCTACGTCAAACGCCGCATACTACAAGGAGAAAACCCAGACGAGTTAACATCAGACATAAAACTCGCCCACACCCTACTCAAAACCATCGCCACCTCCACCTCTTCGTAGATCTTCGTAGGTCGGAGCGAGCAACGCGACCTCCGACAAGGCAGCTTCGTAGGTCGGGTAGAGGCACGAAACCCGACAAGCATTTGTCTCGTTCTCGTAGGTCAGAGCGAGCGTAGCGACCTCCGACATCTCTTCGTAGATCTTCGTAGGTCGGAGCGAGCAAAGCGACCTCCGACAAGGATTTGTCTCGTTCTCGTCCGTCGGGTAGAGGCACGAAACCCGACCTACGTGAGGATTAGAACTTATCTTTTCAAAGGGATTTAGGAGACGCAAACTCAAAACCGCGCACATCCGCGTCATCTGTGTAATCCGCGATTCAGACAACACGCGGAAACCACAAACTCAAAACCGCGTCATCCGCGCCTTCCACGATGCTGACAATCAATTTGTATATAATATTCGTGTGGGGGATTGTCTATAACGGACTTATCTGGTAGGTATTTGTGCCTTCTGTATTCACGATCTTACCTTCCGCATCCACAATGAATACAGCGACGTGATCCTCAACAAGTCCTTCAACACTGATGGTTATCCGCTCACCTGTAGTTGGCACAAAGAACCGAAATGCGTTTCCATCTTCACCACCGATAATCGCCATATCAGTTATAGTGTCAGTGATGTCATTATCATTCTCATCCAAGACAGTCACTACAAATCCGCTATCTTCCAATGTAGCTGCCGCACCATCAGGTATACCATCTTCATAGTATAATGTTATGACCCATCCGTTAGATTTATGATGTGTTTTTAGATCTTGAGGCACTTCGGAGTCGTCTGAGGTATCTGTGGGGTCTGTGGAATCTCCATTATTGCCATTGTTCCCATTATTCCCATTGTTCCCATTGTTCCCGTTATTCCCGTTATTATTGCCATTATTCCCTCCATTGTTCCCATTATTCCCTCCGTTATTACTTCCTCCATTGTTCCCGTTATTCCCATTATTCCCGTTGTTTCCTCCGTTATTACTTCCTCCATTATTGCCATTTCCGTTATTCCCGTTGTTTCCTCCGTTATTATTCCCTCCGTTATTATTCCCTCCATTGTTCCCATTGTTCCCATTGTTCCCGTTATTGCCATTGTTCCCGTTATTATTGCCGTTGTTTCCTTCGTTATTACTTCCTCCATTGTTCCCATTATTCCCATTATTATTCCCCCCATTATTGCCATTTCCGTTATTCCCATTACCCCCATTATTTCCGTTATTCCCATTACCTTGAGTCGGTGTAAGCGTATCAAGCGATGTCGGCTGTCGTTGTGTGCGTAGAATGACTCTGTCGTCGTAATAGAATGTATGGACAACATTGCCAAGATGAATATGTATATCCAGTCCTCTGTTTCCTTGCCTGATACATGTATAGACGCCATCATTTGTCAAGCAGGTACTCCCCGTGCCCGTAGATCTAATATAATTGTCTACATCATCAGGTGTGAGCAATGGACCCGTATATGGCAAGTCGGAACAACCGATGACACTTAGAAATAGTAGAAATGCTAAACTAATAACTGCACTAATAAATTTGTGATGTCTCATAGTGAACTTTCTATTAATGATAAGATTACTTCATATACTAATGTCTCTTGTTGTTAACGAAAAAATATGATAAATGTTTCAAATTAATTCGTAGAGGTGAGCTCCCCTCACCCGTATTCACAATTTTCGCAAATCATTCGGGCGGGGAAACACCTCTTTGTAGCACCAACTTTCCAGTTTGTGCATACTCAAAACCGCGAACATCCGCGTAGTCCGCGTCATCCGCGATTCAGACAACCCCTCCGCGCGCTCCGCGATGCCGACAAGAATACGTAGGTCGGAGCGAGCAAAGCGACCTCCGACATTGTAGCCCCCACGCACCCCTTATGTGTCAATTTAAGAAAAATTGCTTGATTTTCTTCTGTAGGAGCGACCCGGAGGACGCGGATTTTTGAGTCTGACAAAAGTCCCGTAGGTCGGACTGAGCGCAAGCAATGTCCGACATGAGTGTCTGAATCACGGATGAAGCGGATTGCGCGGAAGAACACGGATTTTTGAGTTCGTGTCTTCCAGCACCCATTGATAAGTTTGGGTATATTATTTGAAAAGGAACTGGAGAGGTGAAGACAACCGCTCCGCACACTCCGACCTACATGATTACTGCGTCTTCAAATCCGCCCAAATCGTTGTAAGTTTGCCACGTGCAGATACAAGTCCACGCAACCGAACGGTCGCTAACTGCTCACGTTCCCCTGCGTGCGATACATCCTCTATCCGATAATAGTAGACGGTGTTCGGTTTCGCGGTGGTATCGGTCCACGTATATTCGGTGCGTTCCCCTGTGGTACCTGCACCTTGAATCATCGTGGGATTGACGACCTTGAATTCACCATCCTTTGTCTCACTACGATAGATGTAAAAACCTGCGTTATCTACCTCAGATTCTGTCGTCCATTTCAGCACAACGCCTGTGTTAGAATGCTCTGCTCGGAAATGAGATAAGGTGACAGGTAACGGTTCACCACCAAGCTCAAGATATATTTTGACATTCGGATTCTTGTCCAAGAGTTCAAAGAGTGGTTTTCTGTTCATAATCTGATTTCCTTCAAGGTACAACTCTTGCAGATTTACGAGTTCAGCGAGTGGGGTCACATCGTTAATTTGGTTATTATTAAGCCATAGCCTGTTTAATTTTGCTAACGATGCAAGCGGAGTTATTTCACTAATACGGTTGTATCCAAGGCGTAATTCTCGTAGATTTGTCAATTCTTTGAGAGAGGTTATATCACTTATCTGATTGACGTGAAGCCATAATTTATGTAATTTCGTCAACTTTGCGAGTGGCTTTATATCGCTGATTTGATTGCCATTGAGTCTTACTTCACCTAAGTGCTTCAAATTCGTCAATTCTGCAAGTGGGCTAATGTCACTAATACCACCAATTTCAAGACTTAGTTCGCGTAAATTTGTTAATCCTGATATAGTCCGAATAAGGGAACTAAAATCTTGAATTGGGTGACTCCAAAGACGGATAACCTTTAGGTTAACAGCATGTTCAAGTCCAGTGAAATCTACGATATTTTTATCCCGAATTGCATAAAAATTATTCAATCTCAACATATCCAGTTTAGTGATAGGATCTGTTGGTGCTAATACAAGCCGCACTCGCAAAGCCTCTGCTAAATTCAGATCCGGTACTGATATAACTTCAGGGGAAGGCAGCAGATGAGCAATATCAATTCTGAAACCTTGTGTTTTTTTTGTTTCCATGCACATCTAATACCCTAAGATCTACAGAACTATTACCTTTTGTTAATAGATTCGTATCAAATTCAACGGTAGTACTCCTGCCTTCAATTAACTTACAATCGATTATATCCCAATTGTTGAAAACGTGGAGTTCACCATTTTTGGAAGTACCTGATTGAAATGTTGAATACAATATTGCTAAATGAAGTCCATCAGGATCAGTTACATTAAATCGGAGTCGAATTGCATCCTGTGGAGATTGAATAGGTGGGAGTATCTGGATGTTTGTGTTCTGGTTGACTTCTTGATCACCTGTATTAAAAAAAGGGTGGACATCAAGATTCGCGGCTGAGCAGAAAGATAGAAGCATATTGTCCTCAGCGATCTGTTCTGTCAGAATCAGCTTGATATTACTTCGACGATCATCATGTTGTAACCCAAAAGCGTGCCCGAGTTCATGAGCAGCAGTTGGCACATAAGAAGAAAAATTTGTGAACGCAATTCCTTTAAAATATACACCGCCGCCACGACTAGTACCTAACACACAGAGATAGATTCTTGGGTCTAACTGTTCATGGATCTCGCCGGCTGCCCTACCTACGCCATATATATATTCTTCATCCGTAAGTCTTCCGTTGACATGTTCCACTACAGCTTTTCCATTTTCATCGGTTTCAAATTGAAAAGTTTTTCTGCCGAACCCATGGTTTTCCAGGTGGTCAGCATAAAACTGCTGTACGTTTCTAATCAATGTATCCATTTTAGCATCTATGTCAGGCTCTGGTTGTCGATCATTCGGCAAGAAATAGACCAACCCCACCTTGCCAGAAGCATCTTGTGCGAAACCATTTGGCGCAGAAACAAGCGTTAGAAAAGTGATTAGTGTAAGTGTAAAATATAGTGTCGTTTTCATGTGTTAATTCTCCTTTGTAGGTTGGATTTCGGAACTCAACTTAAGGGTATCTTTCTTGTCTGAACCAGGATTCTCAGGATTACAAGATTTCCAGGATAAGAGGGTTTTTTGTCTGAATCACGGATTACGCAGATTGTAGGTTGGGTTTCGTGCCTCAACCCAACCTACAAGACTACAAGGCTACTTCCGTATCAACATCTTGCGGGTAGCAGAGAAATCACCTGCGGTGAGTGTGTAGAAATACACACCACTTGCGACCTTCTCACCGAACGCGTTTCTACCATCCCAATACGCCGCACGGGAACGGTTTTGATATACTCCCGCCGCTTGATGTCCAAGTGGTAACGTCCGCACCAATGTGCCGTCTATCGCATAGATATGCAACATAACATCAGCATCTTCAGACAACTGATACGGTATCCACGTCTCTGGGTTGAACGGGTTAGGGTAGTTCGCTAAGAGTGCTGTTTCTACAGGTGTGAACAGTGCTAATAGTTGTTCTACAACATCAATACCACGTTGGTAGATATGAGAGGTATTTCCCGATGCACGTGCCTCCGTGAGCCATCCTTGCAGTTGTGGTTCCGTGAAATGTGATAGCACTTGTGCACGGGCTGCGGGTGCGGCTGCTGCATTTTCCAACGCCGCTGCAACCAAGATGAAGTCGTCAACGTTCACAATTTCATCTCCATTCACATCCGCATCATTGGCACCCGTTTTTCCAAACTGTTGTGCGACTATCACCAGATCGTTCACATCCACAACACCATCTCCATTCACATCCTCTTTTGTGATTGTGGATTCCTCTGTTTCTGTTATGGGATTAACAGGAGAAATAATACCGATAGCTATACCGTTTGGACTATCCAATCCTTGTGTGACGAGGTCTTCAACGTTGGAACCATC
>VYFM01000625.1 GCA_009842375.1 Candidatus Poribacteria bacterium
TCTTTATTCAGTTCATAGCCGAAAGTATATGCACACAATTGTCCATTGATACGAACAACCCTACCGACAAGACTTAATTCCTCTGCATGAGTAATCCCGATACGATGTGCTGATTGTGAGTCATCCAGCATTGCTTGGTAAATAGGATCAGTATATTTCTCAGCTCGTTTCTTACGCCAATCTTCATATAATTCTAAACACAGATTCCTATCGGTTGATTGGTATTGAGTATATTCTACGGATAGATTCCGTGTGATAAATGCGTTGTAAGCATACCTTTGTTGTTTATAACGATTTCCTCGTAATTCAACCAATTCATCAGTGCAATATACATATTCGGTTTCTTTTTCGTAATGATCATAATCCAATGTATCAAATACTGGGAGCAGGTCTTTTGGAACATTCTCAATGCGGGCAATCTGGGGATTGTTATTCGATTCTAACATGTATTGATATGCTATGTTAACTACCTTGAGATAGATAGGGTTATTGATAGCGTATGGTATTGGTAGAATCGGCATGAAGTAGTCTTTACCATATTTTGCATAAACACAGAGAAAATCTGTTTGGTCATTCGTAGCATGTTTCGGAGTTCTACAAATCGTATAGAAAAGTTTGAAATAATCTTTCCAGATAAAAAGTGGAGCAAAAGCATAATTGGATAGAGACATACATGTCTGATGTATATATTCATCAAAAATCGGTTTGTCTTCAAGTGTTAATGGGTTGAGTTGCATCTCTCTACATTGTATTCCAGCGTATGAAATACTTTCACAGTATCTCTGTAATCACCGATTAAGTTCCAGTTTTTGTTTAGTGTTGTGATTATCTGTTCGGATTCAACATATTCAATTACTTGTTGTAGATGCTGCTGAAGTGCTTCTGATTCGTAATGTTCTTCACTAAACGGACAAAGCATATCCGTTCCCAGAACAACACTGGTTCTGTCTTGATTGAACATTACCGTAAATGGATAGAGTTGGCAGTCAAGGGGTCGGTTTGCATAAATTGTACATCTACTTGTTTCTGGTTCAAAGAATGGACATATATAATAGTCTTTGTAAGGTCTTAAATTAATCTGTGAACTGCTACCGTCTTTTTGTAGTTGGAATAAAGTTGGATTCGCACCTTGAGAAATTACACGCTTTTTCTCTATATCAGTAAAAATCGGGGCAAGTGGACTATTCTTATCTAAGAAACGACAGCAAACATCGCAAGAGAAGCATACTTCACTGGGTATGATTTGGTAGAGTTGAAGATTCTGATCGTTGTGTTTTTGCATTAACCTCATTAACTATTCCCAAGAATATTACTAATTGCTTCAATCACAGTATAGACATCATCATTAGACAACCCCGGATGTAGAGGAAGGCTAACGACGCGGTCGAATACTTCCTCTGCACGCGGAAAGTCACCTACATTGTATCCATATTGTTTTTGATAAAAATCAAATAAATGTAATGGAATATAATGAACACTACATTCTATATTTTCTGCGCGTAGGGTATCAACGAATTCATCACGGTCAGTTTCTTGTAGTTGAATTATGTATAAATGCCATGAATGTTCATTTTCATTTTCTGGGACGAAAGGAGGACTAATCTGTGGGATCTTTTGTAGTTCATTCTGATATATTCCAGCAATATTCCTGCGGCGTTCATGCTGTTTGTTGAGTTTCATGAGTTGACATAATCCCATCGCTGCCTGAATATCGGTCATGTTGTATTTGTATCCCTCTGAGGTAATATCATATCGCCAAACACTACGACGTGACTGTCGTGACCACGCATCTTTGTCAATACCGTGTAGTCGCATTGTTTGAAGTTGCCCAGCATAAGCATCGTTATTGGTTGTAATCATACCACCTTCGGCTGTTGTTAGGTTTTTGTTCGCATAGAAGCTAAATGCTGAAAGGTTTCCGAGATTTCCAATGAATTGTCCGTTATATTGTGTTGGTAGAGCATGTGCCGCATCGTCAATAAGAATAAGATTATGTTTTTGACAGATATTCTGTAATGCATTCATGTCACAAGGTAGACCGGCTATGTGGACTGGAATGACTGCTTTTGTCTTCGGTGTAATTGCATTTTCAATATTGTCAATATTTATGTTTAATGTGTCAGGTTCTATGTCTACGAAGACAGGTTTTGCACCTACGTATCGGATAGCCTCTGCGGTGGCAGTAAAGGTATACGGTGTAGTAATTACTTCGTCACCAGTACTGATACCAGAAACGACAAGACTAAGATGTAAAGCTGCGGTACACGAACTTACTGCAATCGCGTGCTTGACTCCAAGGTATTCAGCAAAAGCACGTTCAAACTCACGGACTCTTGCCCCACTACTAATCCATTTAGAAGCAAGTACTTGACTAACAGCTTCTATTTCCGTTTCGTCTATCCAAGGACGACTGAAAGGTATAAACGGTTTTTGTTCCACAAGCGATTCCTTTTTAAAAATTGATCTATGTTTCTGTAGTTTTCGGTCCCAGAATATGTATCATTGCTTCAAGTCCAAGTATATAAGTATACGCGCCAAAACCACTTACTACACCTGCTGCAACCCCAGAAATATACGAATGATGGCGGAATTCCTCTCGTGAATAGATATTGGATAGGTGGACTTCAACAACAGGTAAAGCAACTGTTGCAAGTGCATCTCTGATTGCTATGCTGGTATGTGTATATGCAGCGGGATTTATGAGTATTCCATCTGCCCAATCTATGTGATCCCCTATTATAGATACAAGTTCACCTTCATGGTTAGATTGCAATATCTTTAGAACTACATCATGAGGTGATGATGCCACAAACTCGTCAAGGGCTTTATTGATGTCTTGCAATGTTTGGTGTCCGTATACCTCTGGCTGACGTCTGCCTAAGAGATGCAGATTTGGTCCGTGTAGGACAAGTATGTTCATATTCTAATTCCTTGTACTATATTTCTATATTCATCAAAGAATAAATCCATCAGAGTATTTTATTTCAAAAACGATTTGAAATCAATGATAAATCAGGTTTAATTAGTTTTCTATAGTTCTTCCACATTTTTTCACAAACGTGTATGGTAATAATGAGATACGTAGGTTGGAGCAAGCGTAGCGACCTCCAATACGTGTTTTGTCATTGAGTTCTAATGTCGTAGGTCGCTACGCTCGACTTACGAGGTTAATGTCAGATTCACCAAATCAATACCGAATATGTGCCCGGTATTAGTCAAGTCGCACTAAAGAATGTTAAGAAGTACAATAGAATTGCGAATAAATACATCTTTTCTCTATGTTGAAAGTTTTGTATTTCAGTAAAATCATCAACCGAATCATCAATCTGTCTAAACCTTGTTGTAGTATAAGTTTATAGCATAATCATCAACCAATTTCGGCAAGAAATCATCAACCAGTAAATACAATATAGTCCTCAATCTATCTGAGGGTCAAGGGCATCTCGTAGTGCATCTCCGAGGAGATTAAAACCTAATACCACGAGAAAGATCGCCATACCCGGTGCTGTAACAGCCAATGGAACTTTCCGTATATGCTTTGTATTTTCATTGAGCATTGCTCCCCATTCAGGAACACCGACTTCCGCACCAAGACCGAGAAAGCTTAGTCCTGCAGCATCTAATATCGCAGCACCGATACCTAAAGTCGCTTGTACAATCAGCGGAGCAAGGCAATTTGGTAACACGGTCGTCACAAGTATCCGAATGTCACTTGCACCAATAACCTTAGCCGATGTGACGTAATCTAACTCTCTCACTTTGAGCACAGATGCACGTAAAATCCGTGCGTATTGCGGGATATAAACAATTGAAACAGCAATAATAGCATTGGTAAGACTTTGTCCCAATATAGTCACAATTACCATAGCGAGTAGGATACTTGGCATAGCAAGCAACATATCGTTGACACGCATAATCAAGTTGTCCAACCATCCACCAAAATATCCAGCGAATGCCCCGAACAGTGTACCAAATCCCAAAGAAAATGTTATAGCAATCAAACCTACCTTCAACGAGATACGGGAACCGTAGAGCACGCGACTGAAAATATCCCGTCCTGTGCCATCAGTCCCAAGGTAATGTCTACCCGAACTACCTTTCAGTCGTTCTGTAATATCTGTTTGCATCGGGTCGTGTGTTGCAATGAATGGTGCAAGGAGTGCGATAATAACAAAGAATAGTATAATTGATGCACCGATTGTAGCAGAGGGATGTCTCAGCAGTTTTCGAAAGACATGATGTTGACCTGTAGAAGAAGGATTGGTATTCATACAGTTTCATCCCCTACGCGAATGCGTGGATCAACATAAGCATACAACAAGTCAACTATGAGATTTACAAACATAAAGAGAAATGAAACAAAAAGCACACCACCTTGAACAGCACGGACATCCCGTGATTCAACTGCATCGCGCAACCACGAACCGAGTCCAGGCCATGAGAAAATGTGCTCTGTTAAGATGGCACCACCCATCAAATAACCGAATTCAAGACCTATCACCGTCAGCACAGGAACCATACTATTTTTCAATGCATGTTTGATGATAACACTCCATTTAGACAAACCTTTTGCATAAGCAGTAGTGATGTATGGTTGATTTAGGACTTCAAGCAAACTTGAACGGGTCATCCGCGCAATAATTGCTAATGGTATTGTTCCTAATGTTATCGCAGGAAGTATGAGATGTGAGATTGCGTTTCTGAAGGCGTTAAAGTTACCCATCAGTAGTGTATCAATTAAGTAGAATCCAGTACGAGTTTCAATATCTAAACTCAGGACAGAGTCTAATCGACCTGTTGCAGGGAAAATACCAAGATAATAAGAAAAAATGAGAATCAACATCAAACCTAACCAAAAAATAGGCATAGAGATACCTGCCAGAGATATTGACATGGACGTGTAATCCCAAAACTTACCACGGTATACAGACGCAATAATACCTGCAGATATGCCAAATATGATTGAGAATGCCATAGCAGCAAGTGTTAACTCTGCGGTGGCAGGAAAATAACGTTTAATTTCATCAATGACTGGTTCTTTTGTTTTGAATGAGTATCCTAAATCAAGGTGGACAAGATCCCAAAGATATTTACCATATTGATAATATAATGGTTTGTCAAGACCCATATCTTCTCTGAGTTGTGCAAGGACTTCTTCAGTAGCACGCTCACCAGCAATGGTGAGAGCAGCATCACCAGGAATGAGATGTACCATCATGAAAACAAGGAGAGACACTCCAAGAAGTGATAGACCGATGGAGAGGAAACGTTGGATTAGATATGAGAGCAATATACAAGTTCCATTCGATACAGATTACAGATATGCATTCACATACGTTAATTTAGAAAAATGGGTTGTGCAACTTCTCTTCACCGACAGTTGTCGAAGGACCGTGTCCAGGATATAGTCTAACATCATCAGGAAGTGCAAGTATATTATCACGAACACTATTAATTTCATCTTGATATGAAATATTTGGTCCACCAACTGAACCAGCGAAAATTGCATCTCCAACGAATGCAGCGGACTTTGTTAGAAAGCTGCAGCCTCCAGGTGTGTGCCCGGGCGTGTCAAGGACTGTCACCATCAGGTCTCCGATACTCACCACATCAGAGTGGATAACTTCATGCAATTTGGCTGCAGTTTGTGGCTTCGGTTCATTCTTATGGATGTAGGTATTGCAACCTGTCGCTTTTTGCAATCTTGGTAACCCATCAGTATGATCTTTATGGGAGTGTGTCAAAAGAATAGCTGTTGGGTTGACTTTATGTGTATCTAATTGCTTCAAAATAAGTTCTGGACTCGCTGCAGTGTCAATAATTGCAGCTTCATCAGTGGCTTTACAAATTAAAATGTATGCGTTGACAGGCCAACCCCCAAATGGAACACTCACTGTGATAACATCAAACTTTGTATCTCCGTCCTGCTTTACCGGATTAGGTTCCCACTGTTCCATTGCTATGTCAAGAAGTTTTGCACCTTCTTATTTTAGGACTTCTTCATGTTTATAAACTTGTGCTTCTGTAGGTTTTAATGTATACTGTTCCATACGAGATA
>VYFM01000271.1 GCA_009842375.1 Candidatus Poribacteria bacterium
GTTTTCATACTAATACCTCCATTTTTACGGAACTCGAATTTCCTCTACTAATGTATGAACTTCTTCAGGTGGTGGTGATGTGAAACCGGACACGACAGCTGCAACTATAAAGTTAATTATCATTCCGACAGTTCCGATTCCTTCAGGTGAGATTCCCCACAGCCAGTGCTCTGGTGTGTCAAGGTTTGGATTGATAAATCTGAAAAAGATAATATATCCTGCTGTAAAAGATATACCAACTATCATTCCTGCTACTGCTCCTAATTTATTCATCCGTTTAGTGAAAATGCCCATAACGATAGCGGGGAAGAAAGAACTCGCTGCAAGTCCAAATGCGAATGCGACTACTTCTGCTACAAATCCGGGTGGGTTGATACCGAAGTAACCCGCGACACAGACAGCAAAACCTGCTGCAATTCGGGCAGCAAGTAATTCATTTTTCTCAGATAAATCTCTAACAAAGCACCCTTTAAGCAAATCATGAGCAATTGCAGTTGATATGACCAATAGAAGTCCGGCGGCAGTAGACAAAGCAGCTGCTAAACCGCCTGCTGCGACTAAACCAGTTACCCAATTCGGTAGTCTTGCAATTTCAGGGTTCGCTAACACCATGATGTCTCTGTCAATAGTTAGTTCATTTTTAACATCAGATTTTTCTCCACGGAACTGAATTGCACCATCGTTGTTTATGTCATCGAACTTTATCAGTTCGGTTTTTTCCCAGTTTGTGAACCATTCAGGTGCATCTTCATATTTGAGATCAACTAATTCCCCGTCCTGTTGATAGGTAACAGTTTGTAGTAGATTTGTGCGTGCAAATATTGCTACTGCAGGTGCAGTGGTATAGAGAAGTGCGATGAAAAGTAGTGCCCATCCTGCTGATGCTCTTGCTTCGGATGCTTTGCGGACGGTGTAAAACCGAATAATCACGTGTGGAAGTCCAGCTGTTCCTAACATCAATGCAGCTGTAATCATAAAGACATCAATTGTAGATTTGCTACCATCTGTATATTTATTAAATCCGAGTGCTTCGTTTAATCCATTTAGTTTGTCTAAAAGGTAGATACCAGAATCATCTGCAGCACCTATTCCCAGTTGCGGAATGGGATTACCGGTAATAAGTATTGAGATGAAAATTGCAGGTACAAGATATGCAAAAATGAGGACACAGTATTGTGCAACTTGGGTATAAGTAATGCCTTTCATGCCGCCGAGTACAGCATAAAAGAACACAATCCCCATACCGATGAGTACGCCGACTGTAACATTGACATTGAGAAATCTGGAAAAGACGATACCCACACCGCGCATCTGTCCTGCAACATAAGTAAAAGAAACAAACACCGCGCAAACGACAGCAACGATCCTTGCTAATTGCGAATAATACCGGTCTCCAATGAAGTCTGGAACGGTGTATTTACCAAATTTGCGGAGATAGGGTGCCAGTAACAAGGCAAGTAGGACGTATCCGCCTGTCCATCCGAGGAGGTAAACAGATCCATCTCTTCCGAGAAAAGCTATCATCCCTGCCATTGCAATGAATGAAGCGGCACTCATCCAATCTGCAGCAGTTGCCATCCCATTGACTATCGGATGTACATTGCTGCCAGCGACATAAAAGTCCCCTGTTGAACGTGCTTTCGACCATATTGCTACACCGATATACAATGCGAAGGAAAGACCAACCATTATGAAGGTCCAAGTTTGAACATTCATACTTACTCAGAATCCTCCACATCGTCATGTTTCTGTTGATATTCTTTATCTAAACGATTCATCAACCACGCATAGATAAAAATTAACACAACAAAAATCCAAATAGATCCTTGTTGTGCAAAGAAGAAACCGAGACGTAATCCACCGATCTGTATTTTGTCAAGTTGTTCAACAAAAACAATAGAGAAGAGATATGATGTGACGAACCAAATTCCAAGAAGGATAGCCAGATATTGCAGGTTTTTTCGCCAATACGAACGATTTTTATCTGATGCTGCCAAAAGAATATCCTCCTGGGCTGTTTCGTGGTGATTATAGGATTTCAGACTCCTCCGTTATGATACATTAGCAGATTGATTATTTTTTGTCAATAATTTTCGGGGAACATCAATCGTTCAACATGTTCAATCAGAATATGTAAGACCTTAATATGGATTTCTTGTATTCTATCGGCAGTATCACCTGGTGCAATTAGGTAACTATCGCAATAGTGTATAAGCCTACCACCATCTTTACCAAGTAGACCGAATACCTGCATCTGCTTTGATTTTGCAGCTTCTGCAGCACGAACAACATTCTCAGAATTTCCACTCGTTGAAATTGCCATCAATAGGTCTCCCGGATGTCCGAGTGCCTGTAATGGACGTGCGAATATTTCAGCAAAACCGAAGTCGTTTGCAGTGCAGGTGATATGTCCTGCATCACTAAGGGCTATAACAGGTAGCGGTTCACGACTGTCTCTAAATTTACCTGTGCATTCTTCGGCAAAGTGGACTGCATCGCATAAACTTCCCCCATTGCCACAGGTGAATACTTTTCCTTGTTGTTCAAAAACATCTTTTATTAGGGTTGAAGTTTCTGCGATGACTTTGATGTTATCTGGATTCTTGATAAACTGATTCAGTGTGTCTTGCGCATCCAAAAGAGCATTTTGAATGCTATGCAAGATGTCCATTTATTTTTTTCTCCTACTAATACTGGAGCATTTTGAGAAGTCGTGTCCTGCAGAGATGCCCGCGAATCAACAACATATATGTGTGCTGAATATGTATTACCAAACCAACACACTGACGACAAAACGTAATAGAGAATGCTCCTTTACCGATAGCAAGAATCTCACGGGACAGATATCTGAATACACTTAAAACGGAGTCTCTCGTGTTGTTAACGCACACCATCTTGTTGAAAACAGGTGATTGAATAACACATCTCTGGATTCTTGTGTATCAATTTCCTTTAATGCTAATGCAGCATTGAATCGGACATAACGGTTCTCATCATCCAATTGTTCAGTCAAGATTGGAATTGCGGGTTCAGAGATACTCCCGAATTTTGCTAATGTGCGCGTTGTGTTATATCTAACCCAATAATGATCATCGTTTAGGGAGTCAATCAATACATTTACCGTTTCGCTTAAATCAGTTTCATCTAAATTCTGTTGTCCAATGATACCTAATCCCTCGATTGCATGTCGACGAACCAAAGGTGAGTCGTCTTTAACCGCTTGTGTTAAGGCTGGCATTGCTTCGTGGGCAGGTTTTCCTATATCTGCCAAAGCGTACGCTGCTGTCGTCCGAATAGATTCATTGGTATTTCGCAATCCGTCAATAAGTGTTGGGACAGCAGGTTGACCGATGATACTTAAAGCATTTCCAACATAGTTGCGGACAGATTCGGATGCGTCTTGTAGCAGCTTATTCAAAGCTGGTATAGCTGCTTCACCGACTCTTCCCAAACGGTATGAGGCATTTAACCGAAGTTTCTCATCTTCATTTTGTAGTGTTTTAAGCAAACTATCCATCTCGGTAGTTGAAACACCGTTTGCAGCACCGGTCTGTTTGCCGTAATACCAATCCCACTGTGTTTCCCATAATTCTGGATGTTCCAATTCTGAACCATTTGCAACGGAATGCCAGTCTGTGGTATCACTTTGCCAATCAGGCATTGTCGGTTCATCAAGCCGAGAGAATAAGAACTTTAACATATACCTTTTGTTTTCACTCTCATTCGGTGTGGCACGATGCCAAAGGTCATAGTGAACAATAGTTACTGTACCTGCTTCACCACAAAGAGAGGTATCTGGTTGCGTATGAGCACTATCATGTGTTTCGTAATATTGGGAACCTGGTAGCACAGCTGTGGGTCCCATATCCTCAGTCACATCCTGTGGATAATAAAACCCCATCGTCCAACGACACTTGTGCCGTCGAATCTGTTCATCCCCTTCATACGTATCCTTATGGAAGCCTTGTCCACCACTGCCTTGTGGATTGTAATGGCAATATCTGTGAGGGTGCATCATATAGTTTGATCCGAGCACACCCTGCATCGCACCATGCACAACTGGATGGTCAAACACTTGTTGTATTTCTGGGATTAGCGGGAGGACATTATTACCCCAGTTCCCTGTCTGTTCAAACATTGCATCGACTTGTTGGTAAATATGTTCATGAAAACTCGGTGGAAAGTCAGTTTTCACCTTAATATAACCGTTGATGATGAAATCCCGCATTTGTTCATCAGTAAGTTGTATAGCCTGATTATTCATTTTAATTACCTCCTTGCTTACAGTAAATCATTAAACGATACATATACACCATTATTTCACCGCCTTGGTAACAGCACGTGACGATGGAGAACCCCATCCCTGCACAAGCATACTCCATCTTCCTGCAGGTCCTCCAGCTACCATAAGAAGTAAGTCCTCTTCAGAATAAGTCTTTGTAGTTGTTGCAATATAGTTTCGCACGTCTGATTTTGTAAAACCATCTCCTGAAATTGTTATAGCATGTTCAATTCCAATTACTAAGAGTGTCTCTCCTCTACTATTTCCGGTTGATGATATATTTTGACAGATCGTGTTTAGAATGCCTTCTGCGGTATTACTGCTGTGATCATTTATGCTTTGTGGACCTGCACCTGCGAAGATGGTCACCGTACTATCTTCCGAATGAAATCCACGTTCAACGTGCAATGGATCCCAAGGTGAATCTTCCTCATTCTCAGCAATACAACAAGTATATTTGCCGACATGTCCGAATGCTGCACGGTCTAATTCCCCGGGCAATGCGCCACCAATGTTTGTGCATATCAGTCTGATGACTCTTCCAATAGTTGCGTTGGCACGCCATCCCTGTCCAAAAAGGTTGAATCCATCGTTTATATCCAATTCTTTCCGTATCGGTCCATTGACCAATATCATTGGTGAAACATGTGATGTTGTAACTTGAACGCCGTGTAGATTAAACTGTTTTTCCGCCATTGCTTCTACTGCAGTCAGAACAACTGGTAGATACTCAGGTAGACAACCCGCCATCACAGCGTTGATTGCTATTTTTTCTACTGTTGCTTTGCCCCATTTAGGTGGAACAGATGTAATCAACTCTTGCGGTGATCTTTCTGTCCCGCGCAGCATTTTTCCAACACGGTCAGGTGTTGGTGGAACGACAGGAAGTCCGTCTGTCCATCCATTTTGGTAGCATACCTCAATAGGATCAACGGTTTCATCAAGTATAACCTCTTTGGCACGCAATTGTTGCGTCATACTTTATTACTCCAAAAAGTATATGATATATCATCTTTGATATGATTATATGTTAGCATAGATTGCTATATATGGCAATTGTTTAGTGCATGGAAGCAGAGGCATTCCCCGGGTCGCTCCTACAGAAGAAAATCAGGCTTTGAAAGCCCTCCCACAAGATAAAATCCAGCACAGTTTTCTTAAGTTGACAGTTATGGATTCGTACATTCAATCCCAAGGTGGGAATTAAGAATTTAATCTTGCCTCTGTATCACGGATTATGTGGTACTTTGAAATCCGTGATACAGATAATAAGAGATTAGATTTACGAAGTGATGAGCCATCCGATATGTTCATTATGTAGGTAAGGGAGCAGCATATTCCGTAATTTACGATGGGCATGGTGTAGGTGGGTTTTGATAGTTCCTTCAGATCTATTCAAACGTGATGCGATGTCTTTTATTGGGAGTTCCTCATCATAACGCAAATGAAAAACGCGTCTTTGGCCACGTGGTAGTCTACTCACCGCTTCACCGATTATATCTTCAAATTCCATATTTTCGAGGTGTTGTGTTTGAGGAGTCCGATTGTCCATAGTATGAAGAATGTCATCTGTGTAATCTGGAAATTCTTCCAGACTCACTACATATTGTCTGTTCTGTTTACGATAATAATCAATAATACAATTGATTGCAATTTTGTATATCCAGGTATATAAAGCAGATTGTCCTTTGAATTTCGGTAGTGCCTTCCAAGCTTTCAGGAATACTTCTTGACAAATATCCTCAGCTGTTTCACGGTCACTCACCCGT
>VYFM01000439.1:0-3951 GCA_009842375.1 Candidatus Poribacteria bacterium
TCATTAAATAGCAGTTTAAATTGAAATTGAGGAGAATACGTTTCGTTATGATGATCTTTCTGCGGGAAAAATTCATTGCCCAAATATTCATGTGGGTTATCGCTGTCGTATTTGTTATCGCTTCAGTTCTACTTTATAGTGGATCCAGTGGTCAACATGGTGCGGGGGCTGAGGGTGAGGTAGTTCTGACGATTGATGGTTTAGAAGTGACAAGAGGTAATTTTGAGGAGATTGTATCACAGCAGATGCGTTCGCAGCAACAGAATCAAAGGTTTGGAGGAGAAATTGACCGAAAATCTACAGAAAAAAATGTAATTAATTCCTTGATAAGACGTGCGATTGAAGGTAGCGCGAATATTACAGACGCTGAGATAGAACATTATATCCGTAGTGATAAAAGTCGGGTACAACAATATAATCAATTTGGACCGGAGATTGCGAATCTTTATAAAGAGAATGTCCGTATCTTTTTGAGTTCAACAGCGTTGCGAGATGGTATCCAAACACTTGAATTGGTTACGGATACTGAGGCGGAACAAGATTTTCTTCTTGAGGCAGAGAAGGCGAAGGTAAAATATATAGAATTTCAGCATAATGACTATATTTCATCTGTTTATATAGATGAAACGGAGGCAGAAAAGTATTTTAATGAAAACAGGGAAAACTACAAGTCCAATGAACAGGTAAATGTAAAGTTTATCAAAGTTGATCCTACAAACTTCGTCTCAACGGCAGATATTGAAAAGTATTACGCGGATAACCAAAGCGAATTTATGACATCTGAGGTTGTAAGAGCGCGGCACATATTGAAAAAGTTCCCGAACGATGCGACTGAGGAGCAAAAAGCGGAAACGAAGACAGCTGCAGAAGAATTGCTCCAGACTGTTACCGAAGAGTTAGCCGCTGGAACATCTTTTGCGGATTTGGCAAAGACACATTCAGAAGGTCCCTCAGGTGCTGATGGAGGTGCTTTAGGTACTGTTAATCCTGATCTTCCTCCGGGCAAGTATTTTGGACGTGGTCAGATGGTAAAACCTTTTGAAGAAGCGTGTTTTGATGTGTTAAAAGCTGGAGAAGTCAGTGAATTAGTAGAAACACGTTTTGGATATCATATTATCAAATTGGAAGAAAAATTTGCACCGACTCTAAAACCCTTCTCTGAAGTAGAGATGGAAATCAGAGACAAACTGATAGAGATCAATGGTGTTGATAAGGCAAAAGAAACCGCAGAGAACTTACTCTTTGATATTGAAGTAGGTGATTATGAAACAGCCATAGGTCTTGACCGGTATAAGGAACTCTCGCTTGCTGTTGGAGAAACGGGTTTTTTCGCTGAAGATGCTGATAATATCCCGGGTGGAATAGGTTCAGAATGGACTTACGGTGGCTTGGTTGACACACTCTTTGATATGGGTGTAGGTGTAACAAATACAATAGAGACCAAGAAATTAGATGGAAATGTTTCAGCCTATTTTGTTGCGACTGTGCTTGGAAAGAAACCAGCTGCGATTCCACAATATGATGAAGTGAAAGTTGATGTAATCAATGATCTCAGTACAGAAAAATCGAAGGAGAGTGCATTTGCTGCTGCAAAAAGCCTTTATAGTCAACGTACTGAAGGTGAGTTGTTGGATTCGTTAATCAAGAAGTATAAAGCTGCAGAGGGTGTAGCAGCGGGTGAAAAAATTGTTCAAGAAAGTAGCCTTTTTAATCGGACTACTGGTAGTTCTTATGTTTCAGGTATGGGTAACTCTAAGGATGTGATGTTTGCGGCGTTTAATATGTCAGTTGGAGATGTGCGTGGACCGTATCAAGGAGATACATCTGTATACATCATTGAATTAGTGGAACGCGTGGAACCGGATTTGGATTTGTTCCGAACTGACCCGAATCAAAAAACGAAGCGTTATCAAACTATCCTTCAGCAAAAGAAACAGGATGCGTATGATAATTGGTTTGCTGCACGCAAAAGAGTTGCGGATGTTTGGGTGCACGAGGATTATCGTTAGTTGAGGATATCGTAGAAGAAGTTTCTACGTTTTGGAATGTATCCTAATTCTGTGATGGTTCGTTCGATTTCATCAATTGGCATGCAATAGACTGTGCCTGCTTTACTTACGACATTTTCTTCAATCATCGTTCCTCCCATATCGTTTGCGCCAAACTTTAGTGACAGTTGTCCAATTTTTGGACCCTGTGTGACCCAGGAGGATTGGAAGTTGTTGATGTTATCCAAAAACAGTCGTGAGATTGCTAAGGTTTTGAGGTATTCGAAACTTCCCGCTGGTGGTAGGTGAGCGAGTTCGGTGTTACTGGGTTGGAATGACCAACAGATAAATGCTGTGAACCCACCTGTTTCATCTTGTAGGTCACGCAATCGCATGAGATGTTCCACACGTTCAGCGTAACTTTCTACGTGTCCATACATCATAGTAGCACTTGACTTTAGACCGACAAGGTGTCCTTGCCGCATTACTTCAAGCCATTCATCAGCGGTGCATTTTTTAGGACTAATAATGTTTCGTGCGTGGTCAGTGAGTATTTCTGCCCCACCACCGGGTATAGAGTCAAGACCTGCGTCTCTTAGTCGGATGAGCATTTCTCTCAAAGACATCCGATTTATTTTAGCAAACCAATCAAGTTCTGGAGGGGAAAAACCGTGGATATGTATTTCATAGTTTGCTTTTATCCAGCGTAGTAAATCCTCGTACCATTCAAGTTTGAGTTTTGGATGTAATCCACCTTGCATTAGAATAAGTTCGCCGCCGAGATCAAGTGTTTCTTGTATTTTCTGTCCGAGTTCTTCGCGCTCCATCACATAGGCATCAGGGTCTTTTCTGTGTCGGTAGAAGGCACAAAAGTCGCAATCAACATAACACCAGTTTGTATAGTTTATGTTTCTGTCTACAATGTAAGTTATGTAGCCTTCAGGATGTTTTCTTTTTCGGATGATATCTGCGGCGTGTCCGAGTGCAAGTAGGTCGTTGCTTTTGAAGAGCGTCAATGCATCATCAAAGTCTAAACGTTCTCCTGAGAGAACTTTTTCTAAAATGTGTTGAACGGTAGTATCCATTCGTATTTTTTGTCCTTCAACAAGAGGTGTCATGTTTTATAGTATATTTTACCATTTTGCTCAGTGTATGTCAAAATTTATTTGACTTCATCTTAGAAAATCGGTATAATTGTATAATGAGTCTGGAATCAGTTGGAGTAAAAAATGGCGATTGTCTATCTTGAAGAGTTGGTAAAACATGTACCAAATAAGTATCTTGCCGTGAATGTAATCGCGAAGCGAGCTCGTTCATTAAATGACGAACTATTAGGAGCAGGTTTATCAAAAAAACAGAAACCGGTCTCAATAGCAACAGACGAATTATCATCAGGTGAATTGTCCTATAAAATAGTCAATCCTGAAACGTCTGAATCTGAGGTTAAATCTTTGTTCTCATCTGAATCTGAAGGATATAATACTCTTGAAGGGGAGGATCATTTAGAAGAATTATATGGAGAGAAAACACCGGATAAGGATGTAGTGGCATCCGAAGAGGACACAGAAAAGAGCGAAGATGAGTCAGAAGAAGCGTCGTAATAGAGTGTTAGTTAGGATTTTTTTGACAAACGTAGTTTAAGTTTGTATACTTAAAAGGGGTGAAGAATCCAATACTTCAGCGTCCGTCTGGAGTATTTTAATTTGACGGGCGAGTTTATCTTAGCACATTTGTGTGCTGACGTGGCTCAATGGTAGAGCAAGTGATTTGTAATCACTAGGTTGGAGGTTCGATTCCTCTCGTCAGCTTTTATTTGGGGGTGTGCTTGAGCGGACAAAAAGGGCAGACTGTAAATCTGTTGGCTATGCCTACGGCGGTTCGAATCCGTCCGCCCCCAATTGTAAATATGCGGGAGTAGCTCAGCTGGTAGAGCATTGGCCTTCCAAGCCATGCGTCGCGGGTT
>VYFM01000439.1:4051-6048 GCA_009842375.1 Candidatus Poribacteria bacterium
GCGGGAGTAGCTCAGCTGGTAGAGCATTGGCCTTCCAAGCCATGCGTCGCGGGTTCGAATCCCGTCTCCCGCTTGTTTTAGAATGATTGCCGGCGTAGCTCAGTCGGTAGAGCGCGTCCTTGGTAAGGACGAGGTCACCGGTTCAATCCCGGTCGTCGGCTCCACTAAATTTATATATGAAGGTAAGGAATTATGCCCAGAGACATTGTGACTTTAGCTTGTGATGTGTGCAAACAGCGTAATTATGTGACAACCCGCAACCGGCGGACCCAGCAGGATCGATATGAGCGTAAGAAGTATTGTCGTTTCTGTCGTAAACATACACTCCATAAGGAGAGAAGATAAATAATAGTAGATTTTAGAATAAAATGGACGTTGCCATAGGTTTGGTTAGGAAGTCGATCCTACAGACGAATGTAAGAGTCGCGATGGATTCTCGACCACTAACCCTTTAGTTCTAAAAGGAGACAATGTCTATTTCTTAAATTACTATATACCACAGGCCAGTAGCTCGAACTGGTAGAGCGCCGGTCTCCAAAACCGGATGTTGGGGGTTCGAATCCCTCCTGGCCTGCCTTGTATCATGATAAAACGGATAAAAAATTATATACAGAATATTATGTTAGAATGGCAAAAGGTGACTAAACCGGATGCCGAACAGGTTCGTGGCAGTACGATTGTGGTATTAATTGCATCTGCTATGTTAGGCGTATTTATCTGGCTGGTTGATGGTAGTCCTGCGAATCCTGTTTGGACATGGCCTGCGAATATTGTTCTTATTGCAATCCCAATAGCGGTTTTTGTTCTTGGTAGAGATTCTGATAGTCGTCGATTGCACATCACTGCTATTGCTTGTGTTCCTCTTGTGGTTGTTCTTGTTAGTACCTACGTTCTGAATCTTGATGAACCGTTAAAAGGGTTTGGGATGTCCTTTTTAAGAGAGTTATTTCTCAGTGGGAATTGAGTATGAATGGTTACTGGTATATCGTTCAGGTCTATACTGGACATGAAAAGAAAATACAGTCTAATCTTGAGAGGCGGCTTGCCTCTGATTCTGATTCGGATAAGGAGCTTCGAGATGAAATCTTGCAGATAAGCGTTCCGATGTCTACTACTGTAAAGAATGTGGATGGAAATCAGAGGATAAGGAGTAATCCTACGTATCCTGGTTACGTGTTAATTAACAGCATGCATAAAATTGGTCCTCATGCTGAAAATAAGATTGGACAAAAGAGTTGGTCATTTGTTCAAGAAACACCTGGTGTGATGAATTTTCTTGGTAATGCTAACCCGATTCCATTGAGTTCAGAAGATGTTGAACGGATGTTAGAAAGTGCTACCGTAGAGGAAGCAGCCCCGGTGCCAGAGATTACCTATTCTGTTGGAGATAAAGTTCGTGTGATTGAGGGACCTTTCAGTTCTTTTACAGCAGAAATTCTTGGTATTGATACCCAACGACAACGTTTAAGCCTTTCCATAACAATCTTTGGACGTTCAACCCCACTTGAATTAGGGTTCATGGGTGTTGAACGACTATAATATATATATGAAAGATACGGAGTAGTAATATAATGGCAAAAAAAGTAGCAGGTGAAGTCAAACTTCAATTAGTTTCTGGACAGGCGACTCCGCAACCACCGGTCGGTCCGAGTCTTGCTCCTTATATGATTAACCTGCAGGAATTTATCAAAACCTTCAATGCCCAAACACAGCAGCAAAGTGGAATGGTTGTAACAACTATTATAACTTGTTATAGTGATCGTTCATTTACCTTTACGGTGAAATCTCCACCTGCAGCAGTGTTACTCAAATCTGCAGCGAAGATTGTGAAGGGTTCTGGAGAACCCAATCGTAATAAAGTTGCTAATGTAACTGAGGATCAGATTCGCGAGATAGCTCAAACGAAATTACCCGATTTGAATACGACAGATATTGAAGCAGCTATACGAATGGTTGAAGGTACAGCGCGGAGTATGGGATTAAATATCACTTAATAT
>VYFM01000322.1 GCA_009842375.1 Candidatus Poribacteria bacterium
TTCATATAGGTAGCAACTTAGGTTATATATGAAAAACATTGAGGAGGATACTATAACCCAATGGCTTTTGAAACAATAGAATGGGATGATGGTAGGATAAAACTTATTGATCAAACACTTTTACCAAATGAATTTAAGCAGATTTATTGTGACGACCTACCAACAACCTGGGAAGCAATCAAATCCTTGCGTGTACGTGGTGCACCTGCGATCGGTATTGCAGGTGCCTTGGGGGCAGTACTTGGAATTTGGAATTCTACAGCAAACACTTATGAGGAATTTGCTGCTGAACTAAAATCGGCAACGGATTATCTCGCTACATCACGACCAACAGCAGTAAATCTCTTTTGGGCACTTGATAGAATGACAAGAACCGTTGAGGAAAACAAACATCTACCAATTCCCGAACTTAAAAAAACATTACTTGCTGAAGCGCAAGAAATCATTGAAGAAGATAAAGCAATGTGTCGGGCAATTGGTCAACACGGTATGGCATTACTCAGTGAAAACGACACGATTTTGACCCACTGTAACGCCGGTGGATTAGCAACATCTGACTACGGAACAGCGTTAGCAGTGATGTTCAGCGCACACGAAGCAGGTAAACAGATACAGGTTTATGCTGATGAGACACGTCCCTTATTACAAGGGGCACGCCTCACCACATGGGAACTGATGCAAGCAGGGATTGATGTCACACTCATCTGTGATAATATGGCAGCACAAGTCATGAAAGAGGGAAAAATCCAGTGTGTAATTGTTGGCGCGGATAGGATAGCAGCAAACGGAGACACAGCAAACAAGATAGGAACATATAACGTCGCTATCCTTGCACAAGCACACGATATACCATTTTATGTCGCAGCACCCACATCTACAATTGATTTTGCATTAGCAACAGGTGAAGAAATACCAATTGAGCAACGTTCCGCAGAAGAAGTAACAGAGGGTTTTGGAAAATTAACCGCACCCAAAGGCGTGAAAGTATATAGTCCGGCATTTGATGTCACACCAGCATCCTTAGTCACTGCGATAATCACAGAGAAAGGTGTTGCACATCCACCCTTTACAGAAAGTCTTGGGGCATTAAAAAACGAATAACATGAAAAAAGAATTTAATCAATCAGTCCGATGGGGTATACTCAGTACGGCAAATATTGCCAATAAAATTGCGCGCGCAATTGGTCTGGCACAAAATGCTGAATTGGTTGCAATTGCCAGTCGTAACGAAGATCGGGCAATGACATGGGCGCAAAAGCACAATCTCCAGACTGCCTATGCCAATTACGATGAATTATTATCAGATCCCTCATTGGATGCAATTTATATCCCACTTCCTCCATCAATGCATGCAGAATGGACAATACGGGCTGCAGAACACGGAAAACATGTCCTCTGTGAAAAACCGCTTTCTGCAAATTCAAATGAGGCTACCATGATGGCTGATGCATGCCATCAAAACGGTGTTCAACTTATGGACGGTGTAATGTGGGTACATCATGAACGCACCAATTTGATGAAACAGAAATTGACTGACTTAGGGGACCTACGTAGAGTTACTGCAGCATTCACATTCAATTGGGAGAAAATACCAACGAATAATATACGGGTCAATCCTGAATTAGCAGGTGGATGTCTCGGTGATCTTGGCTATTATTGTGTTCGTGCGATTCTATGGGCATTTGAAGATATACCAACGCATGTTTATGCTACCGCACGGTATAAGGTCGGGGTTGACTATAACTTGACAGGAATATTATGGTTTGAAGATGAACGTACTGCAACCTTAGACTGTGGATTTGATACCAGTCTCCGAAAATGGTTTGAAGTAGCGGGTACTCGTGCATCCCTCGTCTGTGATGATTTCACTGTTCCAACATCAGAAGAATCTTCACGTTTCTGGATACATGGTGCAGATAACATCAAACACGAAACCAATCATTGTATACAGGAGGTTAATATGATTGAAAAGTTCTCCTCTATAGTGCTGTCAAACAACCTTGAACCACAATGGACAGATGTAGCGGTAAATACAATGCGTGTATGTGATGCCTTGCTTGAATCCGCTCAACGAGGAGAAACCGTTCACATTTATAGTGAACTTTGAAATTATTGGGACACTTTGATAAATCTATTTTGGAACATACACTACAATAGAAGTTGTAGCACAAACTGTTAGTTTGTGCCATAAGAGACGCAAACTAAAAGTTTGCTACTACAGAAGTGTCCCATTAATTATAGATTTTACTATAAATCAAAGGAATATATGAAGATTACAAACATTGAAACATACATTGTAGATGGCGGATGGAGACCTTGGATTTTTGTCAAAGTTGAAACCGATGAAGGTGTTACTGGTTACGGAGAATGTAGTGATGGAAGGAATCCACATGGTGTAGAGGGAACAATCAAAGATTTAACACCTTTATTAATCGGACAAGACCCACGCGCTTATGAGATGCGGTTCTGGGATATGATTCGTGGTTCCAGACAAAGTCCTGGTGGTATCGCTGCAAAAGCAATAGCAGGTATTGAACTAGCACTAATTGACATCAAAGCAAAGGCATTGGGAATATCCGTTGTTGAACTTTTTGGTGGTCCAACCCGTGATGAAGTAAGAGTATACTGGTCCCATTGTGGTACGTCTCGTGCGCGGTATTATGAACTTTTAGGTGTTCCACCACTAAGAAGCATGGCTGACATCTCAGCATTAGGGTGGGAGGTAGTTGATAAAGGATTCACAGCTCTCAAAACAAATATAATAATTCCAGGTGAACCTGCAAGTGTTTATTTCAGCGGATTTGGTCAAGGTCTTGGAACTACCGATGGAAATATATCCTCAGAACTTCTGGATCACATTGAATCACTCATCAGCACATTTAGGGATGCTATAGGACCAGATATTGGACTCAACCTTGATCTAAATTTCAACTTCAAACCGGAAGCGTGCATGCGTATTGCGAAGGTATTGGAACGGTATGATCTACTATGGTTGGAAATAGATATGTACGACCATGAGGCTATTCGGCAAATCAAAGATTCAACATCAACGAAGATATGTACTGGTGAGAACTTATACTATATGCGTGAATATATACCCTATTTTGAATCACGGGCTGCAGATGTCTTTATGGTAGATGTTCCTTGGAATGGGTTTGCTCAGTCAAAGAAGATAGGTGATTTAGCGGAAGCATATCAATTCAATGTCGCACCACACAACTATTACAGTCATCTTGCTACTTATATTAGTGCGAGTCTCTGTGCTGTTTTACCCAATGTGCGTATTATGGAGGTAGATATTGACGACGTTCCTTGGAAAGATGACTTGACCACCCATACGCCAGAAATTGTAGATGGTAATATGAAGATTCCAACTGGTCCTGGTTGGGGAACAGAACTCAATGAAGATGCCGTAAAAGCACACTTATGGGGTGATCGCAGAGGTGATTGGTAGTGTTTGTTATATTATGTGAAATCCAAAAATATATGCACACTTTTGGTCTGTAGGACTTAAACCGACCTATTGGACTGTGCCGTAGCACAAACTTTCCAGTTTGTGCAGAGTATACGCAACCTAACAGGTTACGCTACAATTGTGTGCAAGTAATTATGGTGTCCACTATAAATAAATGGATTTGTTCTGTATAGAGGCATCTTATATTTTGCTTTGCACTATTGAGCAACTGCCTCCGAACCGAGATTTTCTTGTATCCATGTCCGAAGAGGAACATCTTTATCTCCAGGTGAGGTATATCCCATTCCACCTGTGCTTTTACCCAATATCTGTTGGCGAATTGGGTCAGACCTATCCATGTAATGTTCCACCGTCATATCATCCCGAGGCTGTAGCCAACGATAACTATAACCATAGAATATCACCTTACGAGTGATGTCTGATGTGTTCCGACCTACTGCATGCCATAGTCTTCTGTCGAAGAATACTGCAGTCCCCGGTTTAGCGAATACAGGAGTCGCGCCATCAGGATTAGTTTTATCATCTTCAGGCATTTTGACCTTATTGAGTTTTTGACTACCGGGAATCACACTGAAATTTCCTCTACCAGGGACAGATGTATCCGTCAAAAAATATGCTACCTTCAGTGATACCCGTGGACGTGGATCTCCTTCCAATTCAATGTTGAGTCGTCCACTATCTTGGTGCCATCCAAGCCGTTTCTGTTTATCATGCTCTTCAGGTGGGAGCGGCGGTAGGGCAATCAAGTGGGAGTGGTAGAGTTTGATATTCCAACCCAAAATACCCCATACTTTTGGAAATGTGGTATACCAATCAAGCAACTCTATGAAGATATCATCTCTCCCTACGAAATCGAGTATGTTAAATCTTGCATCGGAAGGAAGTTCACTTTTGTTCAAGTGTTCAGCACCGATTCTGTCGAATGCTACAATCAACTTCTCAACTATCTCTGGTGGAATTGCATCTTCCACAACAAAGTAACCATTGTTCTCAAACTGCTGTTGTTCAGATTCAGTCAAACAGTGTTCTAAACAAAGTGGGTCCATAGTTAACCTCTATAAAAGCGATAACTTTCGGTATTCTTTAGTATCCTTCATGTTGCTTTTAGTTAAAATTCCATGCTTCAGTACCATATTTGTTATCAACTAATCTTTCTGCGTGATCCATCTCTGAGAACGATATATTATCAGGATTAAACGCAATTCCAAAGTCAAATGTTTCAGTGATTGCTTGAATGAGCGTTTTTCTTGAAACGTAACGTCCCTCTATATTAATAGCAGATGCATTTTCCATCAACATTTTTTGCATATCACTATGTTTTGAGACATGTTTAAGGATTCTATCTGAAGGCATATCCAACGAGATATAACCTTGGAACATGATACCGTTTCGGTTACGTCTCACTGAGACACCTGCTATTTTTTTATCATTGTGCATCACATCGTGTTCTGCCGGATTTGTTAAACAGATATTTTGTGTTGGTTGTGTGACATGCGACTTGGATCCAAAACAGTATACTGAAATGTCAAGGCTTACAAACGCTTTTACAAGACTATTACAGATACTTTGATATGTCTCTGATACACTTATTTCACCAGAATGACGGGGAAGAATCAGAGAGTATGTCAAATCCCAACCATGCACTACCGTTCCACCACCCGTCATCCGTTTTACCAGTTCAATCCCTTCTTTCTGACAAACTTCCACATCCACTTCCTTAGATATATCCTGAAAATAACCAAAACTGAATGAGGGTGTCTCCCAATCATAGAACCGTAAAGATGGATTGGGTTTATCTTTCTGAGCGATCAGAATGGCTTCGTCAATTGCCATGTTCATGTCCGCGCAGTTTTTTCCCATAATTAAGAGCCGTCCAACAGTATTCATCAGGATAGTGGAACTTTACATACAGCAGTTGTATGTGCATCACAATACCAGAAGTTTCCTTCCCAATAGGTCATACCGTGTGGTTCAGGATGCGGTTCTGGTATCTCAATTTTGTCCAAATGACTGCCATCTTCTGGATTGAGTTTATATATTGCGCGATGATTCGTTTCAACACACCATAGATCATCTCCGACCCAAGCGATACCGTGTGGTCTGTCGTCGGGTGCGGGGATCGTATGAATTACCTTGAAATCATTATCAACGTCAACTTGATAGATAGTCGCAGAAGGCGGCACTGCAACCCACAGTTTATCCTCTCTCCATTCCAAACCGTGTGCCCCTGTCTGTCCCGCACCAGGTGTGTCATAAGAACTTAGCGTTTCACCACTTTCTGGATCGGTAGATAGGATTTCACAACTATATGTAGAAGCAAGCCAAAGGTTTGTTCCTGTGTGTGTAATACCACTACCTCTGTCTGAACCTGTGGTAAGTGTTTTTATGACTTCTCCATCATAGGATACGAAATGGACTTCATTACTCCGTTGGTCAATAATCCAAAGTCCGTCTTCAGTAGCTTGCATACCGTTCGGTTGCGGTCCTGGTGAGTCAAATATTCTTTCAATTGTTGGCATTAGAGATCTCCGTATAGATGTATCTTAATTGGGGTTTTATTATATAC
>VYFM01000535.1 GCA_009842375.1 Candidatus Poribacteria bacterium
ATTGTAGGGTATGTTCTAAAATAGGTTTATCAAAGTGTCCCAACACCCCCTTCCGATAAGTAAATATAAATAATTTGACCATAACTGTAAATTCTGATACCCTAATACAGAATTCAAATTTCATGATGATATTAACAACCTAACTAATATTGCCTTCATTTTAATATATAAACGACATTGGAACATAGAATGCCAACAAATTCGGAACTGATAGCAAAATGGTGCAACGCACCTGCCCCTCTTCTCAGCGTCCTACACGAATTCCACGACAGAGACGGTTTTATATCCGAAGAAGTATTACGCGATATTGCAGTCGGTTTCCGAATTCCACTTGCAGAACTTTTTGGGACATTAACCTTTTATCACCATTTTTCAATGGAAGCTCCAGGACAGAACGCACCACGCGTCTGTACTGGTCCTGTTTGTAGATTACAAGGAGGATTAGAAATCCTTCAAGAACTGAAAACCGAGGATGCAACACCAATGCCGTGTGCTGGAAGATGTGATGATTGTATCCCCGTCATAAAAGGTCATCAAGTACTCACAGGTAAAAACGCGGAAACACTCAAGTTTCACCCAACACCATTACCACCAGTATACCCAGGTGATGGCGAAGAATGTATCTTCACAGAAATACGTGAACCTCACCACAATACAATTGAGGGGTACCAACGCACAGGTGGGTATGACGCTTTAAAAAAAGCAGTCACTACACTGACACCTACAGAAGTTATTGATATACTAAAAGAGAGCCAACTTGCAGGTAGAGGCGGTGCCGGTTTTCCGACTGGTATGAAATGGGAAGCAGTTCTGAATGCTCCAGGAGATCCAAAGACAATTGTATGCAATGCCGATGAAGGTGAACCCGGATGCTTCAAAGACAGAGTCATTCTTGATTATGCACCGCATGCAGTAATTGAGGGAATGATACTCGCAGCTTATGCGACAGGTGCAACAAGAGGATTTATCTATCTCCGTTATGAATATCCAGAAACTCTAAAAACTCTTGAACGTGCACTCTTAGAAGCAGAGGAGTTGGGATATTTGGGAAATAACATCCTCGGAGAACATTTTGACTTTCAAATCTATATCAGACGTGGTGCGGGGGCTTATGTCTGTGGTGAAGAAGGTTCATTGCTAAACAGTTTGGAAGGAAAACACCCATTTCCAAGAAACAGACCTCCATATCCCGTAACACACGGCTATGAAAACCTTCCAACTGTAGTCAACAACGTGGAAACACTTGCAGCTGCAACACAGATATTACGTCACGGTGCAAAATGGTATAAAAACCTGAGTTATGATAAGAATTTGTCTGGAACAAAAATCATCAGTTTATCTGGAGACATTCAACAACCTGGGAATTACGAAGTGCCTTTCGGACTACCGCTGAAAACCCTACTTTATGATTGGGCAGGTGGACCTTTGGAAGGACGAACAATTCAAGCGATCACATCCGCAGGTTTATCCGGCGGATTTATCTGGGAAACCGAATTAGATATCACGATTGATGAACCGAGTTTCCAAAAAGTTGGGGCTATGCTTGGTGCAGCTGGAATAATGGTGTTTGACGATACACGTAATATACTTGATGTGGCACACAACGCAATGGAATTCTTCGCAGATGAATCTTGTGGGAAATGTTTCCCATGCCGCATAGGAACACATAGACTCACAGAACTATTAACCAATCCACTTCATGCAAAATCAAAGGAGCAAATTTCTGAAATCGGTGCTGTAATGAAGGCGACAAGTGCTTGTGCACTTGGAACTTCTGCACCCAACATTACGGATAGTTTGTTACGAATTAGTTTATAATTGAGAATACAATTCGACTGGTTGGACAGGTTTCAACAATGGCATAATTCAATAGCCTAATCTTATGTGGACCCGAGGATTTATCTCTTTATGCTTCATAGTGTTTGTCATTGGACTAATAACCGGACCAGTCCATCTGTTTTTTCCTGTTTATGCCGAAGTAGTTTTGGGTGAAAACCCTCTATTTGCATCATTAATACGAGCAATCCCTATAGGTCTTGGAGGTATTACCGCACTCATTGGAGGAAAGTTAAGCGACAGATTCGGAAGAAAACCTACTTTACTTATTGGTATGACAGGGGCGGTGATAATCGGAGGTCTCTTCACGACACACATACCATTTTTTATATGGGGTATTCTCTGTTATGAAGGAATAGCATCAGGTTTCAAAACAGCAGGAGGACAATCTTATCTCATTGGTTCGGTTTCATCTGAACGATTAGGGTTTGCAACTGGACTATATTTTATAAGTAGTACAGTTGGGAGCGCATTTGGTAATGCAATCGCTGGAGAAATAATACACCGAATTAACTACAAAATTTTTGGCACAGGTGCTGTTCTTCTGTCAGGTTTTATATTCGTTTGTGCTTGTGTGTTTCTTCCACGTCTTAGACAACACATAGGCAGCAACCGACTGAAAAAGGACGGACTATGGAGATCAACACTAAATGCTGGAAACTATTTAAACCTATGCAGACGACCAAATATACAAATGCTTATCGGCTTAAGGATTTTTCCTACATATTACTGGGGATCTGTGAACCTGTTAATGCCTATTTTGATATTTCGCATAGCGGGAGATAAGGTCACAGGATATTACGGGGCACTTAGTCTATTATTCGCATTTGTTTGTCAGTTTGTAACAGGCATTATATGTGATGCGGTGGGACACAGAACTCCAGCATTAGTAGCGAATATATTCGTTACTATCTTGGCATTTGGATTGGTGTTTTTTCACACATCATTAGTCGGTTTGGAAATATTCGGGATTCTGGGTGCAGGTGCTGCATGGGCACTATCTACCACCATACCAAGGTTTATCAATGAATTTACAGAACCACATGAAAAAGGACATGGAGTTGGTCTAACACATTTAGCATGGAGCACTGGATTTCTACTCGGTTATGTCGCAAGCGGTTTACTAATTAATATCTCAATTCAATTACCATTTATTGTCGCAGGATTTTTCCTGATATGTTCAACATGTATCGCCTACAAACTATGGCGAACTAAACAAACACTTAGGAAGGAACATTTATGATCATTGCTGAACTTGATTTAGAAAATGCTGAACACCTTGAATTAACAAATGCACAGTGGCGTTATGCAGATGGACTCGTCCCCGGTGAACCAAACGGTGGGTTAGTTGACCGGATGCCCGAATCACCAGCACGACTCGCAGATTATGACGATTCTGGTTGGGGAATATGTGAGAACATTCAAGAAGTCGTCTTACAAGGTCTCTGTTTTGGTTGGTATCGGATTACTGTCACTATCCCTGAAGAAGTCGAGGGGAAGTCCGTGGCTGGTTCAAAAGTCTGGTTTCACACCTGTATTGACGACTACGGTGAAGTTTGGGTCAACGGGGAAATTGACTTAGCTTTCGGTAAGTCGGGACGAGGTGCTGCTTCCGGTTTCAATACACCTCAACGGGTCGTTGTTACAGACAACGCTGAACCGGGTTCAAAACATGTGATTGCATGTTTAGCAATCAACGGTCCTCTTGCAAGACCGGGTGGTGGTATATTCCTCCGTTTTGCAAAACTTGAATTTGAAAATGAATAACCCATTAATTCTTGATTGGGACGGCATCATGTCGTCCCAAATTTAAAATAGGTTAATTTGTCTTCCAATACTACACCCCTCAATATACTACAAGACAAACCAAAAGCGGTTGTCCTACTGAGTGGCGGTTTAGATTCTACTACCACTTTAGCAATCGCACAGGACGAAGGATATGATTGTTATGCAATGAGTTTTCGCTACGGACAACGGAACAAAGCAGAACTACAATGTGCAGAACATATTGCCAAATCAATTGGTGCAAAACAACATTCCATAATTAATATTGACCTACGTCTGTTCGGGGCATCCGCACTGACAGACGATATTGAAGTGCCTAAGGATAGTCCTGATTCCCATTCAGAAAGCGGTATCCCTATCACTTATGTACCCGCACGAAACACTATCTTCCTCTCTTACGCACTTGCATGGGCAGAGGTGCTTACGGCAGAAGCAATATTCATCGGTGTAAATGCAATTGACTACAGCGGATATCCCGATTGTCGTCCAGAATATATAGAAGCATATCAGCACATGGCAAACCTCGCAACACAAGCAGGTGTTGAAGGTAAAACAGAATTAACCATCCGCACACCATTACTCAATTTAACAAAAGCAGAGATCATCCAAATAGGCGTAGAATTGGGAGTTGACTATAGTCTTACACTGAGTTGTTACGATCCAGATATGGATGGAAGAGCTTGTGGTAGATGTGATAGTTGTCAACTTCGCAAAAAGGGGTTTGAAGATGCAGGTATTCCTGATCCAACGAGATACGTTGAAAGATAGGTTACAGAAATTATGATTAAAGCAGTTTTCTTTGATTTTTATTACACTTTGGGAGTTTGGGGATTGCCACTTGAGGAAAGCCTTCAAAAAATAGCAGATAGATACCAATTTGAAATTGATTGGAAACGGTATGCATTTGCAGTTCAGAATCTTTTTGCAGATGCCTCTGATACAGATCCGTCCACACACTCAATACTTGAAACAATGGATACTATTGTAAAGAGTTATTGCGAATTTATACGTCAACTCGGTGTAAGAGAACATGCTGATCAAATGGCGTGGGAATTATTGCAAGCAGGACATTCACTCTTTGCGGCAAACGTCGCATCTTTATATAATGATACTATACCAACCCTTGAGCAATTGCACAAAGACGGATATAAGTTAGCCATTGTTTCAAACTGGGACACACCGTTAGACCCACTGTTAGAACGTTTAGGAATTGCTAAGTATTTTGACGTAATCACTGCTTCACATGATACACGCGTTAGATCCGCAAAACCAGACCCTCATATCTTCAACTACACACTCAATGCAGTTGGTGTCACCCCTGAAGAAACAGTTCATGTTGGCGATACTTTTGAAGCTGATATAATCGGAGCACAAGGTGTAGGTATTCGTCCCATACTTATTGATAGGGAAGGTTCACAACAAGGCAGATGGCATGAAACCATTCGCAGTCTTGCGGAATTACCAGATTTACTTAAAGTGTCTCAGTAGTAATGATATACTACTTTCTATAGTTACATCTACCTTTTAGTATTGGTCGAAGATGATTCCATTTGTGTTCTCAACCGCGCAATTTCCTCACGTAGTAGTGTATTTTCTTCTTCAACTAACTGTCTTGCCTTTGCTTCCTCTTCTGTAGTTGCTTCTGCTTGTTCCGCTCTTACTTCCGCTTGTTCCGCACGGTGAGCTGCAGCTTCAGCAGGTGTCTCTAACCATTTCTCTGATACGGGATCGAAAAATCCGAGACCATCATCCTGTAAACGTAACTCTAATCCCAACGTCTCCGCGTATACATTCCCATCAGTATCAGGTTCAATAGCTACATATTCTCCATCAACCAGACGAAAACCCATCAATGGTTCAGGTAATAAGTTGCTTCCAGCATCATAAAGGAAGTATTCCTCAATACCTATTTCAGCATATAGTTTCTTCTTTTCTCTTAAGTCTCTCTTATATGTTTTGGGACTTGAAAACTCTATAACAAAATCGGGAGGTTTACCTTCTTCCCATATCTTGTATATACGTCGCAGTTTCTTCTCAATACCAAAAGTAACAAACACATCTGGAGATGTAGACTTACGAGGATCTCCTTTTACGTAATACATCATCAAGTTTCCAGATGCACATACATCGGAATCATCTTTGAAATATTCAATCAGGGAATAAAGTGCTTTATATATTGCATCACGGTGAACTTCAGTTTCTGCCATAGGTTTACCATCCGATTCTGGATAATATATATCCGCATCAGCCGTTGGAGCAAAGCGTGTGCGAAAACTGGAATCCCCAACAGATGGTAAAGATGGTTTCCTGTTTTTATCTGCCATCATCGCGTCTCCTAAGTTGTATATTTGTTGTGTATATTTTAACCCAAGTTGCTACCTACAAGATTTTAAACTAATGTATCTATTTTTAATTAA
>VYFM01000129.1:0-2621 GCA_009842375.1 Candidatus Poribacteria bacterium
CTCATAATGTGTGGACTGACATTAATTATCTTTACTGGTTGTGAACGTGAATTAGATCCGGAGATAATCAAAAGTGAACCTGGAACTTTAGATCCGATTATTGTCTCTGCGAATACCCAATTCGGATTTAATCTTTTCAATGAAATCCGTAAAAATGAGCAAGATAAGAATATTTTTGTCTCACCATACAGTGTATCCGTTGCATTGGCGATGACACTAAACGGTGCCTCAGGTGAAACAGAGCAAGCGATGGTTAATACCTTGCAGCTACAAGGGTTAGGCAGCGACTTGATCAATTCGGGTTATTTTATTTTGAATCAGACACTTCAGTCAACAGATCCTAAGGTGACACTCACAATAGCAAACTCACTCTGGGGAAAACAAGGGATACCATTTAAACAGGATTTCTTAGATAGAAATTCACAATATTTCAATGCAGAAATTACAACACTGGATTTTAGCGATCCGAGTGCATCACAAACGATTAATATGTGGGTTGATACCAGTACCAATGGCAAAATACAAAAAATTGTTGACGATAACATTGACCCTCAAATGGTATTATTTTTAATAAACGCAATCTATTTCAAGGGTTCTTGGCAAACAAAATTTGATTCCGAAAACACGCGTGATGCGACGTTCCATCTTGAATCAGGAAGCACTAAGCAAGTGCCGATGATGAATAGGACTGATAATTACATGCACTACGTGAACCATGAGGATGGTCTACAGGCAATTAGTCTCCCTTATGGTGATGGACAGATGAGTATGTATATCTTCCTACCCTCGCGTGAATCCGATCTTGATACATTTTTGGATGGTTTGAACGCGGAAAATTGGGAAAATTGGATGTCGCAGTTCCAAGAACGTAAAATCTGGGTGCAAATTCCGAAATTTTCATTAGAATATGAAACAAGTCTTATTGATACGTTAACATCACTTGGTATGTCAATTGCCTTTGATGAAGGTCGTGCAAATTTCAGTCGCATGGCATCTTTAGAGGACATAGTTGGCAATTTGTATATTGCAAAGGTGAAACATAAAGCTTTTATTGATGTCAACGAAGAGGGTTCAGAAGCTGCAGCAGTAACTGGTATCGGTATCGCTGTCACATCACTTCCACCTCAGTTTATTGCAGATAGACCATTTTTCTTTGCAATTCGCGATAACAAAACTAAGACAGTGCTGTTTATGGGCACTGTGGTAGATCCGTAGACGTAAGCATGTATGACATTTCAAATGAAAAGCATTGTTTTTGTTTTATTATTACTTCCCACATTCTCCGCGGCTGCTTCATGGGAAACATCGGAAAGCACACATTTCCGCGTATACTACAGAGAAAACACAGTAGATTCAGCATCTATACTTGAAATAGCGGAAAATTTCTATGCTGAGATGTCTCGGATTACACGTCATATTCCAGATGAAACAATTAAAATATATATTTGTGATACCCAAAAAGCGTTTCAAGCCTTTGTTCATGCGCCAATACAAGATTGGGCGGTTGGATGTGCGTTTCCGTTGAGTTGGCGTATCATTATCCAAAATCCGAAACAGATAACAGTAGCGAAACTCCAGTTAGCACAAGTTCTTCGGCACGAAATTGCGCATGTTCTCTTTGGACAATATACAAAAAAAGCGGTTAAAGGAATGCCTTTATGGTTTGTGGAAGGTATCGCAATTCACTTTTCAAAGGAATGGGTGCCGGGTCGGCACGAAACCTTACTGAAAAATGTATTCACAAAATCTGTTTTGCCGCTTAACGAATTGACAATCAAATTTCCCGCTTCACAGAATGGTGCGGATTTAGCTTATGCCCAAAGTCAAGATGCGTTACGTTGGTTCGTTGAAGTCAATGGTACTGAACCATTATGGGCAGTTATTGATCGACTCCATACCGGATTGAATCTCAACACAGCATTTGAATCAGTTCTCGGCTACGATCTTACAACCTTTGATATGCAATGGCGAGAATCTCTACCAAAACGTTATCATTGGGCATCTCTGCTATCCAGTTCATATATTTTTTGGGGTGGTTTGGCAGTGTTATTCTTGTTTTTCTATTTCGTCAGTTGGAATCGTAGACGAATGCGACTCAATAAACTTGCACAACAGGAAGAAGTTGAAGATGTCTTCTTCAGAAAGTAAATACCTATGAACACTTATTTATTTCCTATCACCCTTTTGCTCGTATGTTTCACATTGGTTGCAAATGCACAACCGAAGAACCTATCACAATATCCTAATGAGTACACACGAGATGGACACGTAATCGTCCTGCCTGACCATGGTACTGTCTACATTGTTGCTGATCTACATGCACACTGGAACGATTTTAATCAGTGGCTTGAACAAACCCGACTGATTGAACGTATAAAGGCAGGTGAGGATGTTTATGGGATAATGCTTGGGGATGTGATTGATTATAAACCAGATGAAAAGCCTGAACCACCCTACGGTGACATACAAATTGTTAACCGAGTAATTGAAATACAGCAACAACTTGGGGATAATGGGAAGAGACTTATCTATATTAGAGGTAACCACGAATTCGCGGCAGCAGATACTTATGCAGTGATGAAAAGAAGCGGAATGTCTGATGATAATAGAAAGATTTTTAT
>VYFM01000129.1:2631-6017 GCA_009842375.1 Candidatus Poribacteria bacterium
ATACAACAGCATAAACGGTAGTTACTATAAACAATTTAATTTCATTGAGCGAATGACTGATAAACATTTTGATTTCATTATGAACCTTCCAACAGTCGTTATCGGTAAAAAGGGATTTGTTGCAGTTCATGCCGGTCCGGCGCGTAATATTAATAGCATATCAGACCTTGTTAAACCTGCTAAAGACACACTGGATGAGATGTTATGGGACCGATCAAAAATAGTCATGTTTGGCGGGTATACATTGAAACACACCGAGAACTTTCTCAACGTTCTCAATGCAAAATTTTTAGTTGTTGGACATACCCCTGTGGGACTTTTCCCACCAAGAAATGTTAAAGATGGTGTAGTCAGACTGGGAGGAAAACAACTTATCTTTTCCACAGGTTATGGTGGAATCAAAGGTGGACAAACCTATATAGAAATTGATTTATCCAAAAACTATTCCTCTGTTGATGAATTACAATTTGGTGTTAACATTCATCTCCTCTATCCGAGAGAACAATAGAGTGTAATTGTATGCGTGCATTAATCTATATAATGACCCCTGTTTTGATTCTGACGATTATTCTTGCATCGCGCTTTGTATCCTGGGAAAGGCTAAAAGGATTTGATAGTGATGCAGATAAACACCTAACTGATGGAACACAATTGCTTGGAAAAGGGGAATTTTACCGCTCTATATCCGAACTAACCCGCGCAATTGAGATTGAGCCAAAATATGCGGAAGCATACATCAATCGTGGACGTGCCTACTACTATTTGGCACGATACAAAGATGCAATAGCAGATTATACACAGACCATATCACTCAATCAGTATATAGCCGATGCTTATGCCAGTCGTGGGGACGTTTACCGTACCTTGAATGATATTCCACGTTCTATTGACGATTACACCGAATCACTCAAAGCGAGAAAAAATGCTCTTGTCTTGTCAAATCGCGCAAAATGTTATCTGGAGGCAGGAAAACCTGATGAGGCAATTCGCGATTATACTGACATTGTTAAGCACCGTCCTACTGCAATTGCCTACAACAACCGTGGCAGAGCATATTACATAAAGTTTCTGTCATCAGAAAAGAAAAACGCTCTACTAAAACACGCATTAGCAGATTATGACAAAGCAATTGAGATGCAACCACACTTCGCAATAGCATATCTGAATCGCAGCGATATTCATGGAGATTTGGGACAACAAAATTTGAAAGATTCCGATTTAACCAAGTCTATTGAGTTGTTAACAGAGGCAATTGATAACTGGGAAAATGAATATTATGAATTAATCCCTATTTATCTATGGCGTGCTGTAGCATTAAAGAAAAACAACCAGATTGACAAAGCACGAAATGATGTTAAGGGGATTTACGGGCTCTTCAGCCAATTTTTCTTGAATAATATAGGGAATTTTGATATACTATAGGGTAGGTTACAAATTCCACAACACACAATAGGAGAAACAGGTATCAATATGATTGGAGAAGCATTAGGTTTAGTTGAAACAAGAGGTTTGATTGGCAGTATTGAGGCAGCAGATGCGATGGTGAAGGCTGCGAATGTTCGTCTCATTGGGTACCAACAGATCGGTGCGGGTTATGTCACTGTGATGGTGCGTGGAGATGTAGGTGCTGTGAAAGCAGCTACAGATGTCGGTGCGGAAGCTGCTGCACGTGTAGGGGAAGTTGTTTCAGTCCATGTGATCCCAAGACCGCATGCCGAGGTTGAAGCTATCCTTCCAAGTGAATCTTAATTCAGGAACAATCCTTTAGGAATGTTTGATTACAATTGAAAATATAGTTGAGATGCATGACCAAGCCTTAGTAAAACTAATTACCCGTCGAGTAGTAGATCGATTGTCTAATAACCAACCTTGCAGCGGTTGTGCTTTACGATCTTGTGATGCGGGTAACCGCGCATGTGATGTCGTATTGTCACAGCAGAAAATACCGGTGGGTGTTTCCGCGAGACATGCACACGTGACACAGGAAGACCTTGAAATCCTTTACGGTGCTGGACATCAACTTACCGTCTATGCACCACTTTATCAACCCGAAGCGTTTGCTGCAAATGAAACGGTTACTGTTGTTGGTAAACGGATGCGTGCCATTGAACATGTTCGTATCCTCGGTCCCGTTCGAGATTATTCACAAGTTGAGGTTGCACAGACAGAAGCGATTCGCCTCGGATTGAATCCGCCAATTCGGGATTCAGGAGATCTCTCAGGGGCAGAACCGATCACACTTGTTGGTCCTGTTGGAAGTGTCTATTTAGAAGAAGGGGCGATCTGTGCAACGAGACATATCCACATGACACCAGAGCAAGCTGTAGCCTTTGGTATCGCAGAAACGGATGAATTAAAAATCCGTATTCCGGGTGAACGTGCATTAACATTTGAGAATATTCGTCCGAAAATCCATGAATCCTATGTGCTTCAGATGCATCTGGACACTGATGATTCAAACGCCGCTGGTTTGAAAGGTGGCGAGGCTGTTGAACTGCTACGCGACTAAACATGACACCAGAACAGATTGAACAAATTGAAAAAATAGTTGAGCGAGTGCTTCGAGAACATAATAATAGCACCCAAGAATCCGAAAAACATCTACTGTCAATACTTGGCGCGACACAACTTCCATTAGAACAAATACTTCAACAATTCCAAACATGTATGCAGGAAGGATGGAATATTCGAATTATTTTGTCCGAGCTTGCAACTAAAGTAGTAAATCTGGAACCTATTAATTCGACTTTTGGTGAAGAAAACATATTACTGGAAAATGAGTTAACTGATATTCCATCTATTGTTGAGAGTTATACACAAATTGTTCTTCCCGCACTTTCCTATCCAATGGCTGGAAAATTGGCTTTGAAGATAGTTGATACACCTTCTACCTATCTGGTCTACCAAGCACTTTGTAGCGGGAAACGGGTTATAGCAGCATCAGATTTTTCGAATAGAAAAAAGTACGTAGATAAAAAATCACACTCGCTTGACCAAATTGAGCCAAAACATGTAAACGCGTTAACTGAATTTGGCGTTCAATGGATAACAGTTGATCAGATTGCGGAAACAGTCCGGAAAGGTGATATAACTAATAGTGTAAATGTTTCAACACCTGTTATTAGTGCTACTGTTATTGCAAATTTGGCATCTAATGTTCAAGAGTTAGTTTATACTAAAGCTGCTATCATTACACCTCTGGCGCGCGAGCACGCGCAAAAACGGGGTATCAAACTCACACCAAAGTCGTAATATAATATATGGTGAATTAGAAAATAAACATACACTTTTCCCAACGGTAGGCAAGGTTTCCTAACCTCGCAGTTGCAAAGTGTCCAATTTGATTCTATAGTGGAAACCATAATTACTTACACACAATTGTAGCG
>VYFM01000649.1 GCA_009842375.1 Candidatus Poribacteria bacterium
ACCTATTACAGCAAGGCTACAAAGCATAACTGATGAACTTAAACTTGTTCCAGAATCAATATATCAACCGAGTGATTACCAAAAGTTTAAGGCAGAATTAAGTCGGGCGACTTCAGGATGTAGAGGTATTCTAAAGTATACAAAAGAATCTGGACAGGATGATGTTCAAATGCTGATTATTGCTTACACTGATACTTCATGGAAATTCCGTGCGGGAATGACCGTCATTGATTCTGCAACAGGAAAATGGGAACTCCGATTGAAACCCGGTAAATACTATTTGATGGCAATAATAGATAAGAATTCCAGCAATAAACTTGACAACGGAGATCCTTTCGGATTTTATGGTGTTAAGGATATCACTGAAAAAGGAGCGTTTCCACAACCTGTCCTCATAAAGCCGAATACATTTATAGATGACCTTGAAATAAATATATCAGCAACGTACGCAAATATAGGTAAGACAACAAATAACGAGAAATCTGCAATTATTATCGGAAGTGTAACCCCGTTTACACAGGATGATTCTGAAATACGCGTTGAAGTGTATGATGACTCAACATTAGTTAATCCAATTGCTACAACACAAACTGCACAAGATGGTTCTTTCCGATTCGAACTTCCTCCTGGTGAATATTATATAATTGCTAATCATGATGTGGATGAAAACGGTAGATATAGTTCAGGTGATAGACTGGGTGGTTTAGGATCAGATTCAATCATCACAAGTCCTCCTGTTGCTGTCAAATTTAATGTCGGTGAAACGCGTGCTGTCAACATTCAGTTAACTGCACAATATGGTGTTGATGGACAACTTATTGCACTTCAAGATAGTAGTATTACACCTGCAATAGGTGGAACAGGGCTAAATGGTTCACCAGATAATTCGGCTGTAGGACAGATGGGTGCTATCACAGGAAGGATATCTACATTTTTTGCAACTTCAACAAAAAAATCTAACAATAATGCCGCACACACTGAAAACAATAAAGATATACCCGACGGTATTTTGAGTCTTTCAACTACACCTACATTTGACTCTCCTATCGTGCTCCCCATATTCCTTGAAGAGGATGGATCATATCAAGTTGAAGTAGAACCTGGTACCTATTTTCTCTTAGCAGTTGTTGACCAAAACAATGACGGACGTTCAGGCACCGCAGATGGAATTGGTGTATACGGCACACACCAACCCGTACGAGGCACTCCCGCAGCAATTACTGTTCTACCCGGTAAAACAACACCACACGTGGATATTGACATATTAGCTTCTTATGTGGATGAAGAAGGAACAATGTCGGAAATCTCTGATGGTGGACGATGGAATACCGCACGGATGCATGGACAACCAGAGGACATCTTCAAATATACAAACAATGGCAAATTAGTTGAAGAATGGATGTATTGGACAAAAGGAATAGGATTCATCTTTGAAACAGACGGTTCTGGTTGGAAATTAAAGGATAAGAATGAATTTCAGCCAAACACACAGAATATCGCTAAAGCCATGGAAACATCAGAAGGTGGGATGCAGAATAATCGGGCGGAACAGAATATTGAAATAGATACAAGATTCTCGCTTTCAACGGAGTTAGTATCTATTTTTTATAGTCATGACGGTGTTTTATGGCGTATTGCCCCCGCTACTAAAGAAGATGTTGAATTGAACAAATTTCGCACCGTTCCTGTTGACTCACGTTTTGCACCTCTTGATGCAGGTTACCTACCATCTGTTTCGGAAAATGGAACACTTGTATACCATGATATTGATGCCAATGTCGTTTTCAGAGATATAGTAACAGGTAATAGTATGGTATATCTTGAAAATCGAGAACTGGCACAAGATGTTACGATATCACCTGATGGAGAATTCCTTGCTTATGCGAAACCTGAACAGGACAGACGGAGAAGAATTGTAATACATCAGCTCAAAGGTGATAGAAAATTCCTCATTCCATCAACTGCAATAGAAATGTCTGATCCTACTTGGCGTAGAGATGGTGAATTACTCGCTTATGCAGCAGCTGGATCAATAGAAAATCCTGAAGCAAATCCAAATCGAAATATCTACGCTTATGATCTGAGAAGAAACAGCGTTGAACCAATTGTCATTTCACCTGAAGACGACTCCGAACCCGCATGGCATCCATCAGAACCGAACACACTCGTTTTTTCAAAAGGATCGGAGGACAAACCAAGACAAATATGGGTCCTCAATGTTTCCACTACAGGTCAACGGACAGAACGGCAGATAACCTTAATGGGAGGGAGTCGTCCTGTCTGGGTACCACCCAATGGACGTTGGATTCTTTACGAAAACAATGGTCAACTCTGGACAGTTGATACACTGGCACCTGACAGTGAAGCACCCCTTATGAGTAATGGAAGAGTCGTATTCGGCTATCAACCATTCGCTGTTCCAGTCGGCGAGGTGAGCAAATGAAACACAATAAAATCTTTTACCAAGGACTTCTGATAATTGCATTTTTGATGACAATTGTGTCAGCATCATCCGCACAATATATACTCGTGCCGATGGAACAAACCCAGACAAATCATCTTAAGGCGTATGGATTGACATATTGGGCGTTAGAGGTCCCACGTGAATACCGATGCTATTGGTGGCTAAACTATCGTGGTGGATCATTTGTAATCCCTGATGCTGCAGATGTCAAGATTAAGGCAGCACAAATGGGTGTTAAAATCGAAGCCATGAGTGAAGTAGAATATCGTACCATCAAAGAGACCATCATTGAAACCAGCAATATGGACGAGATTTTGCTTGAAAAAGCACCGAAGATTGCTGTTTATGCACCTCCAGAGGCAACACAATATCAAGACCCATGGGACGATGCGGTAAAAATCGCACTGGATTATGCGGAAATACCTTACGATCAAATTTGGGACAAGGAAGTTCAACGCGGAGCATTACATACCGAAGGATACGACTGGCTTCATCTACACCATGAAGACTTTACTGGTCAACACGGTAAATTCCACGGATCTTTTTCACATCAAGTTTGGTATCAGCAAAGGATGGCACTATTTGAAACTGCAGCGAAAGAGGCGGGATTTGAAAGTGTTTCTCAACATAAAGGACAAACCGCATTAAATATAGCGGATTATGTTGCAAAAGGTGGATTTATCTTTGCAATGTGTTCCGCACCAGAAACATTGGACATCGCATTAGCCACCAAGGGCGGTGCATTAGACATAGTTGATCCTGTGTTAGATGCCACACCACTTGCACAAGATTTCCAGAAACTATTAGATTTTGAACATACTTTTGCCTTTGAGAATTTCACATTATACCCAAATCCAAACCGTTACGAGTTCTCTGACATAGACAATCCAAATCCTGATAGGAGTCAGCAATCAGGTGTGGAAGATTTCCAACTCTTTGAGTTTTCAGCAAAACATGATCCTATACCAACAATGTTGACACAAAACCATGTGTCTGAAGTCCGGGGTTTTCTTGGACAAACAACATCCTTCAATGCGGATAGAGTTAACCCATCTGTCACAATTTTAGGTAAAATAGAAGGCACAAATTATGTGAAATACATACACGGCACTTTAGGTAAGGGTACTTTTACATTCCTTGGAGGACATGATCCTGAAGATTATCGCCACCTTGTAGGAGAAGGAAAAATCCCTACAAATCTTGACTTACACAAACATTCCCCCGGATACCGTTTGATACTAAATAATATATTGTTCCCAGCCGCACGAAAAAAACCGCAAAAAACATGATAGTCGTCAACCATCAACAACCGTTAGTAAGTTAGTTAAGGAAAAACAAATTGCTGAATGCTGATGACTGATAGCTGACAACTATATGATGAAAGCAACACTTGCAACATGCAACCTTAACCAATGGGCACTTGATTTTGAGGGTAACTGTGAACGGATCATTGATTCCATTGAACAGTCTAAATCCTTAGGGGCACGTTACCGTCTTGGTCCTGAGCTGGAAATTACTGGTTATTCCTGTGAAGATCATTTCCTTGAAGAGGATACGTTGCGACACAGTTGGGAATCACTTGCGCGAATTATAACGGGTGGACATACCGATAATATCTTATGCGATATCGGCATGCCTGTAATGCATAAAAGTATCAGATACAATTGCCGTGTGTTTGTATGTAATGGTGAGATTCTACTTATACGTCCGAAAGTCGTGTTGGCTGCTGAGGGAAACTATCGCGAACCACGATGGTTCGCAGCTTGGCAAAAAGGGTGGAGCACTGAACCATTTCACTTACCACTTGAAATCAGAGACATTACAAAGAATAAAACTGTCCCTATCGGATGTGCTGTTATTGTAACACACGATACAATTCTTGCATCGGAAACATGTGAAGAACTATTCGCACCACATTCCCCACACATTGACCTCGCATATAACGGGGTTGAAATCATAACAAACGGATCAGGTTCACATCACGAACTACGCAAACTTGATACAAGGTTGTCACTGATTCGAAATGCTACGGATAAATGTGGCGGAGTGTATCTATATGCCAATCAACAAGGCTGTGATGGGGGTAGGTTATACTTTGATGGTTGTGCTTCCATTGCACAGAATGGAGAAATACTTGCACAAGGTTCACAATTTTCACTTAACGATGTTGAAGTCATCACTGCAACAGTGGATCTTTCAGATGTCCGTTCCTATCGCGGTTCAAGAATGAGTGGTGCTGTACAGGCAAGTCGTGGCATTAATATACCACAAACAAACGTAGATTTTAAGATTTCGGATAGTACGAAACGTGATGTCACTGTACCAATGGAAAACCTAAACATTCATTCCCCTGATGAGGAAATTGCGTTGGGACCAGCGTGTTGGTTATGGGATTATCTAAGACGATCTGAAGCTGCCGGTTATTTTGTGCCACTTTCCGGTGGTTCAGATAGTGGAGCAGTCGCCACACTTGTCGGATCTATGTGCCAACTCGTTGCAAAAGCAATCCTTGCTGATAAACAACACGTCATTAGAGATACAGAACGACTGCTTGGTCAAGAGTGTGTTACAAAAATAAAGACGGACTATAATCATTACTTACAGGCAGCACAATTTCTTGCCAATCAACTTTTATACACGTGCTATATGGGTACCGACAACAGTTCTCGTGAAACAAAACTTCGTGCCAAACAACTGGCAAGTGAAATCGGAAGTTACCACCTTGATATCAACATTGAACTGCTTGTTAGTGCATTACGAAAACTATTTTCTGGGATTACTGGTAAAACACCTAAGTTCAAAACGGATGGAGGAACCACCGTAGAAAATCAAGCACTACAAAATATACAAGCACGGTTAAGAATGGTCATAAGTTATCTTTTTGCACAAACGTTACCGTGGGTCCGTAATAGACGGGGAACGTTACTTGTTTTGGGGACTGGAAATGTGGACGAAGCACTGCGCGGCTACCTAACAAAATATGATTGTAGTAGTGCCGACATAAATCCAATAGGGAGTATTAGTAAAACGGATCTCCGCAGTTTCCTTGATTGGGCGCAGGAACACCTCGGCTATCCAAGTCTTGCGACAATCTTAGAAGCACCACCTACTGCTGAGTTGGAACCGATTACTGAAACATATACACAAATTGACGAAGAAGATATGGATATGACTTATGCTGAACTCAGTCGTTTTGGGCAGTTGCGAAAAGTGCATCGATGTGGTCCGGTTAGCATGTTTGAAAAACTTGTTCAGGAGTGGAACCATCTACCTGCAAACGAAGTCGCAGATAAAGTAAAGAAATTCTTCCGATATTATGCAATTAATCGTCATAAGATGACAACATTAACACCCGCATACCACGCTGAACCTTATTCACCAGATGACAACCGATTCGATTTGCGTCAGTTCCTATATAACACACGTTGGACTTGGCAGTTTAAGAAAATTGATAAGATGTTAGAGGAATTAGATAGCAAATGAAATCTTTCTTTTTCCTTACACAAACAAAGACTAACATTAGAC
>VYFM01000307.1:0-2632 GCA_009842375.1 Candidatus Poribacteria bacterium
ATTCCTACATTGAGCAGAGGTATGATCATGAATATATTATCTGGTTTTGCGATATGTGATACGTCCTCTTGTCAAATCATACGGTGAGAGCTCAACGGTAACTTTATCTCCAGGTTCAATTTTGATGAAGTATTTCCGCATCCTACCTGATATATGTGCAAGTATTCTGTGCTTATTTTCCAATTCAACCCGAAACATTGCATTGGGTAATGGTTCAACGACAATACCTTCTACCTCAATTTTGTCTTTTTGGGAAGGTGCACGTTCTATTTCTTCCTGTTCAACATTTAAATCAACAGAATCGTCTTGTCGTTTTTTCTGTTTTTGTTTCCGTTTTGGACCTCTTTGGTTTGTATACTTTGATTGAGAATTGCTCTTATTCCTCGAAGGTTTACGATTCAAAATAGGGTCTCCTTAATAAATAATGTAGAGATATTATTGAAATTAAGTAAAATTCAATAAAGTTACTATAGATTAAGACTGATCTTTCAAACTGAAAGATTTGCCTGCTTCAATAACAAGTTCCTTAAAATATTCTATTGCCAGTTGGAGTTGGGTTTCAGATTCATCTTTATCATTGCTTGTTGAAACGAGGTCAACAGGCATATTACCTTCACCTGCTTCACGCAGAGAAACATAAGCCTTTAAATAAACATCTGGATGACGTTCCATCACTTTTTGCATCAGTGGTGAAACTTCAGCTTCAAACATACTAACATGGACGCGTGCAGTGCTTATCTCTGCACGGTATCTTTCTACTATCAGTGGTTGAATATGTGTTTCAAAAATTGATTTCATCTCGCGGGGAGGACCGGGCATCATCATGATAGTAGACACTTGATGATTAACACTGATACACGGTGCCCAGCCTGCGGGGTTTTGAAAGACTTCTGCTGTTTCTGGTACTGTTGCCATCTTGGTAAGTGCTTCATTAAGTGGGTCATTTTCGGACATTTTACGACGTTTGCGATATTCAGCGATCGTTTCATTACAGACAATAGGTTTTGTTCCAATGAGTGATGCAACGACAGTAACAGTCATATCATCGGGTGTCGGTCCGAGGCCACCTGTCGTTAGGATGAGCGAGGTTTCGCGTTGAATGGCGGAGTCAAGTGCTTCAGTCATCTCATCAAAGTTATCGCGAAGCATAGTCACCCTCCGCAGTTCTCCTCCAAGTTGAAGAATCTGTTGTGCAATCCAATGAGCGTTGGTATCCTGGATTTGTCCTAGTACTAACTCGGTTCCGATTGAGAATAGTTCTATCGCCACCTAATACTCCTTTTATAGTGCCTTTTTAAGGAATTCAAATGCACCAATACCGTAGAAACTATGTCCGGCTTCAAATACCTCAAGACCTAACTTATCTTCTGCGTTGAATAGTTCGTAAATAGATTTCGCTCGTTCCACTGCATATTGTGTTGCCTTAATTGGAAAAATTGTATCTTCAGTACCAGATTCAACAAATAGGGCACGAGGCGTAATTAATCCTGCAATATCATACATCTCGGCATATTGTAACACATTTGGGATATAATTGTCTATACAATGACTAATACTCAAGATACTATCCTTGAATGTGTTGAAATATCCACTAACAACAGCAGCTTTGACACGTTGGTCAAGAGCTGCAGTGAAAAATGAGATTGTACCTCCTCCTGAAATACCCATTATACCGAGTCTGTCCATATCAACTTCAGAACGGGTAGACAAATAATCATAAGCACGCATCGCGTCATAAACACGCCAACCGACCATTGTTTGTCCAAGCAACAATGCTGCTCCAGCACTTGGTTGACACGAAGAACTGCCACCACCTTTTTGTTGTGCAACGGCATCGCGTCGATGACCGAATCCGAATTGTTCTATGGCAAGGACAGTATAACCGTATGCCAGACATTGTAGCGCAAAATCGTTCTGATACCCACCAAATTCCTTCCGCATGGAACCGTCTTCTTCGATTCCTACGATGTCATCTACGCCTCGTCCGTGACCTGCTAAACAGAGAATAGTCGCGTTTGGTGTAGAAATGTCAATATTTGTAGGTGTCAGAAAATATCCATATATCGTCATATTCGGACGACTCTGAAATACCACCGTTTCACGTTTATACTTCTCGAATTCCTGTATCTCCAAGACTTCTGGTTGTAAATCGCACTTTGTGGTAGGGAAACCTCCAACTAATTCTGTTAGCTTCTCACGAAGAACACCTTGCCATTCCTCTGCTTCAGCAACATTTGTAGCAGAAAATTCCAATTCCCGCGGTATATCATCGTATAACGTATGCGAAAATACTAAGGTGTCTAAACATTGTTCACTTTGCATCTTTTATTACTATTATCTATTCAAAAGGTTCAAAACGAAACCTGTTGCCATCTTGGGATAAAAGTAGGTAGATTTCTGCGGCATTGTCTTTCCTTCCATGGCAACTTCTAATACCTGTTCTACAGGTGTAGGATTCATCAAAATCGCAACACGTTCAGTTCCATCGTTTACATGGACAAATGCATCATCTGCATAAGCAGTATAACTGATATGGTTAGCAATGTTATCAATCTTAAATAACTTTTTAATGATTGTGTCTTGAACGAGGGTAACATCCAATTGTCCTGCGGATGAAGAATGTGGAATTAAC
>VYFM01000307.1:2642-5978 GCA_009842375.1 Candidatus Poribacteria bacterium
GGTGTATACATGCCAACCGCGGATGATTTTCCTTTGTACGTCCCTAATTTTGTCATAAGGTTAGCAGGAATGTCAATTTCGTGTACATCAAAGACTTCAGGTATTCCAGCAATAGCATTATTGATTTGATCATTAGTAAGATTACTGAGTAATCGGTGAATTGCTAATACAGCCAATCCAGGAGATTCCATACGAACCAAGTTCACCATCATATAGTCGTATTCTTGAGATGAATTACTATCTCCATTTTGAGTCATCTCATCTCGAAATGCAAGTGCAGTTTCATACCTATGATGTCCATCAGCAATTAGAAGTGGTTTTGATGAAAAGAGATTCTGAATTTCACGATTGGATTCAGGATTATCTAAACACCATAATTGATGCGTACTCCCAAAAGATTCCGGACTATCTATCAGGGGAAGGTTTTCATCGGTAAAATCCTTCATTACATGTTCTATTTCTCCATCGGGATCAGCATATAGAAGGAAGATAGGACTTAGGTTAGCATGACATGTTCGCATGAGATTGAGTCTGTCAATCTTCGGTCCGGCATGTGTTTGTTCGTGGGGTAGGATAACCTTATTCTCAAACGGTTGCAGTTTAACGAGTGCTATCAACGCACGACGGGTATAGTGCTTTCCATCGGGTGCATGAAAGGATTGATCATAAATATAATAACGAGGGGTTGGGTCTTGGAGGAGTGTATTATTTGCAATCCATTGGTTCAGTAATGTGGCTGCACGTGTATATTGATTATCTTTGTCATTGTCAGAGTCCCGTGGTTGGCTCAATATCAAACGGATAATATTCGCTGGATGACGTGCTTCTAACTCAATTCGTTCTTCAGGCTTTATTACATCGTAGGGAGGGGCAATAACATCTGCAATATCTCCTGCCTTTTCTACATTGTAACGCATACCTTGAAAAGGTATAACTGTCGTTTCCATATAACTCCTATATCTATACAGCTTTGAATTTTGATTACTCAATCCCACAATCTCATACTAAAATACCTTTCTCCAAGGTCATTAAACACAGTAACGATAATACCTTCCTGTATTTCTTGTGCTAATTTGTATGCTCCATATAGGTATCCACCGGATGATGTTCCAACAAACCAGCCGTGTCGTGCAAGACGACTACACATGTCGTGCGCGTTCTCTATTGAAGTTGGAATATAGTTATCAATGACAGATTCATCAAGAATTTCAGGTACAATGTCCTCTGGATCTCCAAGAGGCTTTAATCCTTCAATTCCCGGAAATCTTTCCGGTGCAATAGAAGATACTTGTATATCAGGATTGTAGTCTTTTAGTCGCCGTCCTACGCCAGTTATAGTACCACCTGTTCCCACACCTGCTACAAAATGCGTTAGTTTACCTTCTGTCTGTTCCAAGATCTCTACACCAGTTGTTTCATAATGCGCACGCCAATTATTATCATTTTCATATTGTGACTTGAAGAAATATCTGTCGGGTTGTGCTTCATATCTGCGATCTACCTCTCGCAATGCTTCATCGTATCCGAGAATTGCATCGGTATAGATAATCTTAGCACCGTGTGAACCGATACGTTTTTTACGTTCCTCCGTAGCGTTGTCGGGGATAACAAGTTCAACCTTATATCCGAGCGTGGCTCCAATCATGGCATAAGCGATTCCCGCATTTCCCGAACTGGAATCCAATATTACTTTTTGACGTGTAAGTTCACCCGTTCTAATAGCATCAGTTAACATCCGTAATACGGGTCGATCTTTTATTGAACCACCAGGATTATAGGTCTCCACTTTTGCGTAAATATCAACATTTGGTAATTCATTAGAAAAAAGATTAATTTTTGCAAGAGGAGTCTGACCGATCAGTTGAAGCAATGGATAGTCTGATAGATTCACACTTGAACCTGTTTGATTGTCCATGTAGTATTATGTGCCCTACCTTTCTACTCAATCTCTACGTCTGCAAGTCGTTTATCAATTATCCTTTTCATAAGGTTCTTAGCTGCACCGCCTGTTAATTCACCATTTAGTATAGGTTTAACCTCAAACTCAGTGAGTCTTACCGTTGGATTAAGTCCGTGCATAGGTGGCAACCAATCCCTGAATGTATCAAAAAATGCACGTTGTGCAGCCCGACCATTCACATAAGGAAAATCCGCAGTTCTTCTCCGAAAGCGGTCAGGACCTTTTGCAAGTGCAGATGTATGGTGCTGTATGCAGAATTTTACATATTTTTCTGGTGTATAGGCGAGGGGAATGTTCTCCGGGTAATACTTAAAGGTGAGTTGTCTGTATTGTGTGAAATGTTGAAGTTCATCAAACTCAAATATAAAATTATAAGGTTCTGGAAAATATGCATCAGGTATTAGATAACCGTCAGTTTTTTCAGATGTTCCTTTCCAATCCCCATTGAGTTCAGTGTAGAGTTGCATAATCGTATCGTAACGTTCACCGAAATGCTTCTGAGAGGGTTTGTTCCGAAGCCAATCAAATTGTGTTCGTCTTTCTGCTGTCGCTTTTAATACATCCTCCACAAGTGCGATAATACCAACTTCTAACCGCATATAGGAAAAAACCGAATCTAATTACACAGATTCGGTATCCAGATTTTTCAGTGAATCCTCTACTAAAGGTGTCGTCAAACTTGCCAGATAATCTCTATCTCTTTGCAATGCTTCCAATTTGTTATCTCCATGCACAAATTCAACTTGGATATAACCGTCATAATCCGCCTCATTGAGAGTTTGCACTATTTTGCTATAATCAACTACCCCATCTGCGATTGCACATGCTTTTCCATTTTCATCAAAGTTCTGTGCATGCACGTTTACAATGTGTGGTGCCAGCCGTTGTACTGCTGTATGAGGTTCATCTGCATCATACCGAGAAAGTGGTTGATAATATGTTTTCAAGGAGGGCATATTTGTGCTTTCAATTATTTCAAGGATGCTATCAACGGAATCTGTGAGATGGTTATTGTGCATCTCCATCCCCATTATAATACTACGAAAATTCGCCCACTGTGCCATACCAATCATACGAAATAGGATTAATCGCTTATCGGCTGGGGTAATAGACTTTGACGGACCTCCTCCAGACCAAATTCTAATCAGATTTGTACCGAGATCTTTTGCAATATTAAATGCATCCTCAAAATACTTTTGGTGTAAATTTATTAAGGGATCAACATAGGATCCAAATGCTGAAATCTCCAGTCCTTTCTGTTGTGCCATATCTCTAATGTTTTTTACATGAGATGCATCATATTCCACAGGCATGTGTGGTGGTTTTCCCCACACCTCAATTCCATCAAAACCGTGATCAGCAGCAATTTCAATAAC
>VYFM01000070.1 GCA_009842375.1 Candidatus Poribacteria bacterium
CCAGTTCGGGGCCGAATTCGACGATGTGGCGGGCGTTGCGCGCCGCCTCGGCGTATGTCGAGAGAGGGTGTTTCGCCTGGAAATGGAAATCGCGCTCGATGCCGAGGCCGAAGCGGCCGCGCAGGGCGGAAATCTCTTCCAGGCTGCAGTAGCCGAGCTCCGGGAATCCGAAGCCCAAATCGGCCAGGCCAAATAAGGTGTCACCGTCCTCGTCGAGTTCGGTGAGAAGCCAGGTGGCCGCGCCTGTGGGATCGAACAGCTTGATCACGGGCCTGGCATCTTCGGGGCGGTTTTTTCCGTTGTCGAGCAGCTTTTCACGCTGCTTCTTCGTCATGAGTTTCATGAAGCCTCCGTCGGCAATCCAGAAGTTGAAAAAAAGAGAAAAACCATGTGCGGGGCATGATGGCGGGGTTGAGTGCCGGTGGCAGGCGGCGGGAATCTCTCCCACACGCCACCGTCCTTCATCCGGCCTCGATCCGAACTCCGACTCCTTGCGGTGCTGATCTGGTTGTTGTTTGGCTTACCGGTAGCCAGTGGCAGGGTACGAGGTTCCAGGTGGGTTGCAGTTGTTATGAAGAAGAATGCAGTGGATGCAAGGAAACTGGTTTCAGTTCAGGGATTCAAGGGATGGTTTGTCAATGCAACAGAAGGTGATCGCTGTTCTGCCATGAAATCGAACTGATCAATGCACAACCATGCAGGATGTGATCTATCGAAATAGGAATAAGGAGGAGAAATACCTGCCCCTATTGTCAATCAATATCAGGAGTATCCAAGGGGAGGCGGAGGGTTAGTTGTGCGTGGGTATTGGAATTAGGTGACTATGGTTCTTTAGTTGGCTCAGCTCAGGGCTCTATAAACTGTATTCCTGACGCAGTCCTGCAGTCTGCTGTCAGGCGTATGCTCTATTCCTCTTTACGAAAAATACAAATTTCCAACGGGACGATCATTTTCTAGCCAATAGACGCCGCTATAGACCAAGCGGCCAAAGAACTTACTCGACCCTAAATCCGAAGCAAAAAGCTGTTTTTCTCCTCCAATGAGCCAAAGAAGCTTCATATTATTCTTTTCCATCCAGTCGTTCAGTGCATCTGTTTGCATCAAAGCGTAGCTTGGTCCGTATTCTTCAACGCTGGGGTCAGTGAAAACAATATCTTCTCCTGCCCTCCAGTTTCCGAACTCATTTGGCACCCTTTCCATTCCAAGTTCATTAACCAATTCCTTGGCCGGTAGGTAAATCGACAACGTTTCATCTATGGAATGATCGAAGTTTCCCCGCTCCCAGAAATATTCAGATACAGGGACGATGTGTTTTGCGGGAATAAAATCATGAAAGTTGGAATCTACGTCCTGCCAATTGGATAGCTGTTCGTAAACCGGATGCCAGGGATATTCACCGAGAAATCCATCGCTAATTTTGGGAATCGAGACAGTATGGGGATCAATCAAACTTTCTTTGGAGATCTTCCTTTTTACTTTATTAAAATCACTTTCACTTACTATGATGGAATTTATCCTGAACCAGCAATCAAGTCGCGGGGTCTTCTTATTTTCTTCCGACTTCCTTTGTTTCTGCGACCAAAATCCTCTTACAACATACCATTCTTGATCTTTAGCAGATTTTCTCGCAGTCAGGAGTTGAAAAAAATCCGGTAGCTTATCCTGATCCCATAGATAGGATTTCTGATCCTCTAACTCTTGCAATTGATCGATAGGAAAGCGGTAGGGTTGCCACCACGTCGTCTGTTCATTGTGGAAAGTCCGGTACTCGCCACTCTTTCGAAGCCAATTGGTCGGATCAATGTCACGCTTGTAGAGTTGCCATGGCCCGTAATAAGCTCGATCTTCAAGATCACTATATCCGCGATCAATCCAGTGCATATTGTCTGATAAGTGAGCAAGAAACTCGTGGAAGCCAATCCATTGATACTTCTTGCCGACGCGCTCCATTGCACTTGCAGGGGGACCTTCACCCCGCCCACGCGAGCAAGAGCGCTCGAACGATGAAAACAATTCTTTATCCCACCCCAATTCATAGGCGCGCTTGCATACCCAGCGCTGTGCCCATTTACGGCTAAACGCCGCAGGCCGGTCATTCGCTAAACCATCGAGCCACCGCAAATACTCTTGCCCTTTACTATCAAGCTTTTCTCTAATTCTGTCCAAGAACGCTTCGTGTTCGTCCATTCTTCGTCGAATATCTTCATCAGAAGGACGCTCGTACTCACCTTCGCCTTTTAATTGAGCCCGCAATTCCTCAATATTGACAGGCTCCCTTTTCTCCGGACCTATAAATTCGAGAAACTCATCCTTAAGGTCACCCTCGAGGAACTCTTCGGCAAACTGGAGTTTTAACTCGTAGCCATTTTGAATCTGATCTTGATCGATAGGTGTTGAAGACCAGTCATGGACACAGCTCATTGTGTAGTTCCCAAAGTCACCCGGAAATCCCATCAGTGAACTCTTGATATCTGAATAATCCTCATCAGGAGTGAGTTCGTCGATCTCCTCTTTGGTTGGATTGTCCAGGGGCCAGGCACTACTATATGGTGGCCTGAATGACCGAGGGTTTATTCCCTCAGGCAACACACCTTTCGAGAGCGCCCGTTCGAGTACACCCCTAGCATAATCCCTGAGAAGGATGTGGGGGATAGGCTGCCCATCCGCGAAGAGTTTATCGAACACAAGCTTTGCAATATCAGCAATAACTGTATCCTCTTCGATATTGCATACGGCGCCGTACATGGCGGCGTATAGCCTCTCGACAAGATATAGATCGTTAACATCACAATATTCGGAAAAGAGGCCTTCGATAATCTGGGGCCTTTGAACAAACAGGCGCACGAGCGACTTGGTGGCACAGTCTCTTATCTTGCGGTTCGATGTTGTCAGAAACCACAACAAAACAACCGCGCATAGACGGATCCGCTCATCTTCGGCATCACAAATATCGCCGAAACAAGCCCATTCAATTAGTGTCCGCTCAGTCGATTCATGCCCATCCTCTTCTGAGCTATCTCCCCTCGCAATCCGGATAGACCAGAAACGGTCACGCCCTGCAACCTCTTTGTCTATCAGGTTTCTATGAAGAAGCCGGGCATTCCAGGGATGGTCGGGTTCGGTAGAAAGCTTAAGCAAAATATGTAACGCCGGACTCGAATATTCCGTATTACCGACATTTTCGTTCAAAATTTCGAGCGTTCTATCTGAAAATGAATCCGGTGAACGCCAGAGAACAGTATTTTCGAATAGTTCACTGATTTCCCAATGTGAAACTTCAATATCTTCGGGTATCAGATCAATGAGTTCTACCTGAAACTTCTCGGCAATAGCGATGAACAAGGCCTCAACTATTCCAGCAACCTGATAGACGCCTCGATCTCTCAATATCTGGCCGAGAGACTCCTCCTCATCAAATATAGTTGCAACAGTACTGCTATCATGGTCGCCGAGTATCTGCCGTGCCACGAGCACGTCACTAAACCGTTCATAGGTATAACGTATGATGGGATGACCGTTCTTATCGTCTTCGTAGGAAATATCTTCGGCAAGGACGCCTTCATGCAGAAGAAGACTGAAAAGATTATCTCCGCCCTTTTGCGGAGCGATATCAAAATCATTAATGAGCCTACGTGCATCGCCAATAGGAATTCCCGAGAGATGATCGGGATAAAGCCTCGAAGAAAATCCGAGCAACGCGTCCTGCACGATTTTTTCCGCAGGGTTGTACTGCTTCCTCACTGCAATCGTATTCTCAACGCTTTCGAGGTAGAACTCGAATAGCTGTGTCAGTCCACTTAGCCCCTTGGGGAAAGAACTCTGCCCGGAGCTTTTGAGAGCTTTACAACAGGTTTTCAGAAAAAGTGGATTAGAAAATTCCGGCGCAAGAATTGGTGTACTAGGCTTGGAAATCCCTTGCGCAGATAGATACTTCTCTGCAGCGCGGTGCTCAAATCCCTGAAACCCTTGATGATGAATCTGGACGAGACAATTCTCATCGACACTATCCGGCAACATATACCGGCAATAAGTTGAACGGCAGCTAATCAGAAGCGAGATATTTTCAAACCTTGAAATATCGGACAAGAAGCCTCTTATAAAATCCCGCCATTGATCGCGGCACGGCCCTTCATTAATGGCATCAATGACGATCAGTGCCCGGCAGTTTCCGGCCTCTCCGGCAGCATCGATCGCCCCTAAAACCTGATTATTGCTAAATTGATGTAAGTCGAGACTTTGCCTTACAAAATCAAGCGGATTTCCACCGCCATACTGTGCCCCGAGTAAGAAAATAGTTGGCAGAGTCTCATCGGCCCTGTGAAGCGCCAGATCACATAGAAGGTGTGATTTCCCAATTCCCGCTTCGCCTTGGAGGAGCGTTGCCCCTACTTCGTAAGCCTGCGCTTTACGGGATTGAAGAAAACTTTCAATTTCTCTGAGAGGGCTGTAAAACCTTTCCGAATAGTGACGGAAGTTTCTGCTGCCAGACTTTTCTTTAAATGTCTTCCCTTCGATCAGGTCGTAAAGGTCCCGAAACAGCTGATCTATATTTTGCAGTGCCTGTTTCAGTGCATTCAGATCGTATTTGGCAGGTCTATTCTGCAGCCAAGTCATTAGTAGCGCCATAAATACGGTATATGCGCTCTCCAGTTCGCTCAGATCAATTCCACTGGCATCTTCAATCTTATCGCTGGTGACAAAGCGGATGAACTGGTCATACTGTTCTTCAAGTTCTGCTTTCTGTGCAGAGATTTCCACCCACCAGCGATCATTGGCGCAAAGCCCGTCAAACTGCCAGGCAATCGGCAAATCTACGTGAAACTCCGGCGTGAACCGGTCACCCAGAGTTTCCCTACTCTTTAGAGCCAGATGGCGAAGAGTCTCTGAGCGCAGGACCGGTTCGTTAAACCAATAAAGACGCCGCCCTGAATATCTGGGGTCATCAATGGCGAGCATGGCCGTAATTTCATGCTTGCCCCAAAATTCAAACGCTATCGTTCGCCCAGCCGCAGTAGCAGATGTAGTCCACTTTTCAACGCACTCGTTCCACTCATCCTCAACTGACTTGCTTTGCTTCCTCCCTCTTCCTATCTTCCTACTATCCTGCTTATCGAGCGGCAAACAAACAACATAGGTGCTCATATTAGGATGCTTGGACAAGGCCGTTTCAAATGACTCATCAAACTGTCCCCAGCGAGAGGGATTCATTTCACCCATGAAGTACTTGGCCTGCCAGCAAATTTCACTATCATCATCAAGAATCCAGTAGCATTCGACACCGGCATCCCCGCCTGCGCCTTCTTTTCTTATGAACCTCTTAGCATTTGCCGGTTTCTCTAAATGCGCTAACTGGCAAACCAGTTCTTCAAAACCGGAGTTTTGGCTACCGTCAAAAGCGCGAATTTTTGTAAAGTTAATCTCTGTCATTACTTCTTCAATTTGTATCCAGCGGTTCCGTAGGTTTTGCTGTAGAAATCCAACGTCAGTAAGAATCTTGAGCGGATTCCATGACCGTCATGCCGATTTTTTGCCCCACATACCTCCTTCTGATTGAAGTTATTTTATTTCAATATGCCTTGGTTGTGGATTTGGAGAATTGAAACAGGAATGGGCGAGTCGGATGGTAGGGTCTCCCGGGTTTGGTCATCCGGGAGTACTATACGAAGTTGTCAATACAGTGTTCACGTTGGATTAACCGGACGACGATTGCAGCGCCACCGTCACCTTTTGCCCCCTGACGGAGATGTCCACGCCCCGGTCCCTCGGGATCAGCCAGAAGAGTTCCTCCGCCACCATGTCGGCGATGGATTTCCTCATGGCCTCCTCGTCGGACTCCAGCAACCGGGTGGCCATGTGTCCCGCCTCCTGCTCGAAGCAGGATTCCTGCCTCTCCCGTGAGTCCGCGTCGATGTCGTCGCTGGGCGCGAAGAACGCGGCCCGGAGGAGTTCGG
>VYFM01000170.1 GCA_009842375.1 Candidatus Poribacteria bacterium
TTATATGACGGCAAACGCTATTACTTTATTTCGTCTTTTTTTAACTTTCGTTGTCCTTGGGGTCTATGGTCAACATTACTATATAGATATTGCATGTGTCATAACAATATTCATTATATTTAACCTTGATACCGTAGATGGTATCGTTGCTCGCAAACGTGGTGAAACCTCTACTTTCGGTGCAGTTTTTGATATTGCAGCTGATAGGATAGTTGAAAACGTATTCTGGATTTACTTTGCTTATATTGATTTAATCCCGGTCTGGATGCCTATTGCTGTAGTTACGCGCGGGTTTTTGATTGATGGGATTCGGAGTATTGCCCTCACAGATGGTAAAACCGCGTTTGAAATGATGACTATCCCGTGGGCACGCGCGTTAACAAGTTCCCGTTTCTCCAGATTTTTATACGGTTTCACCAAAGTTATTGCCTTCCTTTTCCTTGCGACTATTCCTATCCTTGAGGAATCTCAACTTGATAGCTCACTCATTAGTATTTTTTCAACGACAACCGATGTTATTGCAATTATTGCTGTTGCTATGTGTCTTATACGTGGATTTCCTGTGCTTATTGATGGATGGAAGTATGTTAAAGAGAATGCCCAGTAAAAACAAGGTTAGAAAATGTGAAGCGACAGAATAATTCGCGATCAGATTCCTCTCACTTGACAAAAATCGTATCAATGCTATAATTCCGTAAAATAAACCAAACCATATTTTACGTTGGTTATGACACGAAAGGTATTCCATGAAAGTATTGATAACCGGTGCAAGTGGCAGACTTGGTACATACATAATCCGAGAATTATCTGAAGAACACACACTTGTTCTCATGTCCAGAAGACAACCCCCAGACGAATTTGCCCATTTACCATTCATACAAGGTGATCTCAACAATTTTGAAGACTGTCAACGCGCTGTTGATGGTGTGGATGCAATTCAACACCTCGGTGCACAACCGAATCCTGTTGACCATCCTGATATGCGTGCTGGTGCTGAAGAGAAAGGTATCCGTTTTGATGCAACATTCAAAACGAATATGCTTGGAACTTACTATCTTATGCAAGCTGCAATTGAAGCAGATGTGAAAACGGTGGTGATGTCCGGAAGTAATTGTGCATTAGGACACGGATTCCGAATAAGCAAAACCCATATTCCGATAGATTATCTACCTATTGATGAGGAACATCCCTGCTATCCAGAAGATTCCTATAGCTTCTCAAAACGGTGCGGTGAAGACCTGTTGGCAAGTTATACACGCGCCTACGGGATACGAACATACATTACTCGTCCTGCGGGTATTACACCGGAAGAGCGTAGAAAGCAGATGGCAGAAAATGCTAAACCGACTAATGGATGGACACCATGGCTCTGGTGTTGGGTTGGTAGTGAAGATGTTGCGAGCGCGCACCGTTTGATCATGGAAAAAGCAGAAGCCCTACCACCGCACGATGTCTATTTTCTCAACGCAGATGACACCTCTGCTTTAGAACCTTCACTTGAACTTGTTGAACGATTTAAACCTGAATTTCTTCCAAAAGTCCGTTCACTTAAGGGACATCAATCTTTTCTCAATTGCGATAAACTCAAAGATGCTGTTGAATGGCAACACGAAACATCTTGGAGGAAATAATATGGCAACGAAAGACAGAGTACGGATCGGTGTTATTGGTGTTGGGAGCATCTCTGTCCGTGGAATTCTACCTCACCTAACACAGGATGATGTTCAAGATAGACTACAAGTAACCGCTGTCTGCGATCCTGTTCCCGGTCGGGCACAAGCTGCATCTGAGAAATTCAATATCCCTTATGCTTATGAAACATATCAGGAACTATTGGAAGATGGACATGTTGATGCTGTTACAATCGCTTCACCCATTGGTCTGCATTATGAACAGGGAAAACTCGCAATAGAACATGGACTTCATGCACACTTCAACAAAACGATGACGACCACCGTTGATGAAGCAGATGATTTGATTGAATCAGCTGCACGCAAAGGAGTCAAATTAGTTGCTTCCCCTGGACAGATGCTGCGTCCCATTCATGTAGAAATCAAAAGACTAATAGATGATGGTGCTATTGGCACTTTGACATGGGCTGCGACTGGTTCTTCATTTGGCAGGTACCACGAAGCAGAATCTGTCCGTCAAGGTGATGACGTTCTTTCCAACATCAATCCAGCATGGTATTTCCGCAAACCGGGTGGTGGTCCGCTTTACGATATGACCGTTTACGGACTGCATACGATGACAGGTATCCTTGGTCCAGTCAAACGTGTAACTGCATTCTCAGGAGTGCGTGTAAAGGAACGTGAATTCCGTGGTGAAATGCTGCCGTGTGACATGGACGATAACACCTTTATCCTGCTTGATTTCGGAGATGCCTTTTTCGGTTTTATTTACGGTGCAGCAGCTGGACATGCAATTAAAGGTGGATTGGCGATTAATGGAACAGCAGGCGTGATTGAGGGAAGCACTATCAACGGAAAACCGATTGATGCACCAAAAAGAGAGTTGCCGCATGTTGTGGGTCCACATCGCAGCATACAGGAAGCACACGTTTATGAAGACATTATGCAGCTTGTTGATTGGATACGCGAAGATAAACCTACCATTGTTACTGCTGAACATGCACGTCATGTCATTGAGATATTTGATGCAGGATATAGGTCAGCTGAATCAGGACAAGCACAAACTTTGCGGACCACTTTTTGAAAAATACATGTCGGACTTCGCACGCTCACTCCGACCTACAATCCTGGCACAAATATAAAACTAACAATAAACAACAATTTACATAGATTATACAACCAAACACAAACAATCCGTGTCTTCAACAATAAGCAGAAGAACATGTTTGTAGATTGTAGGCGGGTTGAGGCACGAAATCCAAAATGTAGCACAATAGCAAATAAGAAAAGATGGGTTTCGTTCCTCAACCTACAGAATATCGTTAAAATTAACACCATGAGAGGTTTACTATGTTCACACATGCAAAGAATATAGTTTTATTATTTGGCATCCTAATCTTGGCAGTTAGTGCTGCTTGTCAACTAAATCCACCTCTTCCAGAACCGTTGGATACAAATTATACTCCAATCACCCAGTTCAGTTTACCTAACGGTGCCAAAGCACGACTCGGCAAAGGAACGATACAAGGAATTGAATATTCTAAAGATGGAACTCGGCTCGCTGTTTTCAGTTCCGTTGGAATCTGGCTTTATGATGCAGAGAAACTGCAAGAATTGTCATTGCTTACACAACATACTGATTATGTCTATAGTGGAAGCATTTCGCAGGATGGCAGCAGAGCTGCCTGCGGAACTTATAAAGGTTCTGTCCATATATGGAACACTTCTACAGGTGAACTCTTATATACTTTGAACGAACATAAATTAATGGTTACAGCTGTCAGTTTCTCCCCTGATGGAACAATACTCGCTACTGGTGGTTATGATGGGAAGTTGCATTTGTGGAATACTGCTACAGGTAAACATCTAAAGGGATCAAAAAAACATTCACACTCTATTCTTGACATCAGATTTTCGCCAGATGGACAAATGCTTGCGACTGCAACCAAAGGTGGTGGAACTATATATCTATGGAATGTAAGTACAGGTGAGACAATAAATACACTTAAAGGACATATTGGAGATGTTAAAGGTATTGATTTTTCTCCAGATGGGAAAATACTGGCAAGTTGCAGTACAGATGAGACTGTCCGTATGTGGGATACTACCACAGGGAAAAACATAAAAACACTATCAGACCATACTACTTGGATCAAAAGTGTCCGTTTTTCTCCAGATGGTGCAACCCTTGCAAGTCAATCTTTTGGTGGTAGGGTACTTTTGTCCGATGTCAACACCGGTGAACTCCTTAGAACATTTGACGATAATCCTTTTCATTATGGAAAAGGGGTATGTTTTTCTCCAGATGGGGTAACAATTGTCAGTGCTTATCATAAAGATATTAACTTTTGGGGTCTCTCCTCCGGAAACGTTCTACGTACACTTGAAGGATATACGACATCGATTGAAAGCGTTGATTATTCACCGAATGGTTTAAAAATTGCAACCGCAAGCGACGATGGAAATGCGCGTATATGGGATGCTACTAATGGCAGCCTCCTCAACACATTAGATGAACACACCTCCAAAGTAAAGAGTGTACATTTTTCACCTGACAGTAAAATGCTTGCAAGTGGTAGTGAAGATAGGAAAGTGTATCTTTGGGATGTAGAAACAGGCAGATATATTAGAAGACTTTTTGGACATGAGGGCACTGTTTTAAGCGTGCGTTTTTCACCAAATGGTCGGATAATCGCAAGTGGTGGTTGGGACAAAACTGTACGTCTGTGGGATGCAACTACTGGTGAACACTTAAGAACATTTCCTTACACTCATTTTGCAAATCACATCCGTTTTTTACCAAACAGTCGGAAAATAGTTGTTGATCATAATGATAGTACGGTAAATTTATGGAATGTAAAAATTGATAAATATGAACGAACACTTGTCAAGTATCCCGGTAATGGCGTGAGTATAGCTCCTAATGGCAGGTCAATAGTAACGGGCGGACATAACGAGGTGCATTTACGTCCTGTTGGCATATTTGGATTCCCAAAGACCCTCAAAGGTGCAACAGGTGGCTGGGTAAAAAATGTCAGTTTCAGTCCAGATAATCACACAGTTGCAAGTGCTAATAAGGATGGAACGGTAACAGTATGGGATGTCTCTACAAAAGAACTGATAGCTAATTTCGCAGGACATGGATCAGTTGTTAATCAGGTATGCTTCAGTCCAGATGGACAAACTATCGCGAGTGCAAGCAGTGATGGGACTGTGCTTTTATGGGATGTTCCACAGCGGTAATTTACCACAAAGATATTATTCTAATAGATATACAACCTCTCAATTTAGAAAAGGTTAACATAGACCGTATGTTTACAGAATTGGGAATATTTATATGCCAAAAGCATTATGTATCGGTGAACTTCTTATTGATTTTGTATCCACAACCGCTGATGTAACCCTCGCTGATGCTCCAAGTTTCGTAAAAGCACCTGGGGGTGCTCCAGCAAACGTTGCTGTTGGGTTAGCAAAACTCGGCATTGATACAGGATTCATCGGTAAGGTGGGTGCAGATCCGTTTGGAGAATTCCTGACATATACGCTTCAACAAAACAGTGTAGACACCACACATCTCATTGCTGGTGAGTCGTCTCGGACCACATTAGCCTTTGTTGCTACGCGCTCCGATGGAATGAAGGATATTACATTCTATCGTCATCCTGGTGCTGACATTCAACTTTCTCCGAATGAAATTGACGAAGACTATATCCAATCTTCTGAAGTCTTCCATTACGGTTCTGTTAGTCTTAGTCATTCACCAACCCGCGAAGCAACTCTCAAAGCGATTCAGTGTGCAAAAAATACAGGTGCGTTCATCTCTTACGATCCGAATTTACGGTTGATGCTTTGGGATAGTGCTAATGACGCTAAGCACTGGATTTGGGAGGTAATGCCTTATGCAGATGTCGTCAAGATATCAGAAGAGGAGTGGGAATTTGTTACGGGAGATGTGGAATTGACAAGTGGTATTGAACGTATACTTGGTCTTGGCGTGAAGTTGCTGGTTGTTACATTAGGAGAGCGAGGATGCTATTATATTAATGGACGCATTGAAGGATCTGTTGATGGATTTGGTGCTGAAGTTGTGGATACCCTTGGTGCGGGTGATGCGTTTGTCGCTGCGATGCTTTCGGAATTGATGCAATTTGACGACATTACTACGCTTACAAAAGATATACTTGATAAGATAATGCGATATGCAAATGCTGCGGGTGCTCTGGCTACTCAAAAGGTTGGTGTTATTCCATCATTACCAACCCAAACTGAGATTAAACAGTTTTTAGTAGAGTGTATCTCATAAATCGCTTGTAGGG
>VYFM01000303.1 GCA_009842375.1 Candidatus Poribacteria bacterium
GTCATTTCTCTGATATTTTAATAATTTAATGCACATAGGATAACATAATGCGTATTGATATGAAAAGATCTATAATCATGTATATTACCGTAATGGTATTAATGGGAGCATGTATGCTCTCGGTCAATGCTGACCTTAAAGACCCAACCTTATCTGTCTACTATAGTTTTGACAAAGAAGGTGGAACTATTGAAGATGGTTCACCGAACAGAAACGATGGAAAGTTGGAAGGTAATACTGATTGGGAGGAAGGTGTTTTTGGTAAAGCTATTAAGTTAGAAAACAGCGTGTGGATAAATTTGAATGGACCGGAATTTGAAAACGGACCCGTTGATGGATTCACACTTGCGGTATGGGTGAACCATACCGGTTCCGGTAATCCGCAAACGTTGCTTGACGCTATCGGTGGAGGACATGGCAGTGGACTCTATCACATGGAAATTCGTCCTGCAGGTTTTAGATTTTTCCATCGTGATAACACAAACACTGAAGTCTTTAATATCAACCCAGGTCCTGTAATTGAAGCAAATAAATGGGTTCATTTCGCTGGAACTTATGATAGTGGTAGCGGAGATATAAAAATCTACGTTGATGGTGAGGAAACCCACGCTGGTAAAGGAAATGGAAAACTATCAGATGACTGGAGTGTTACAGCAGGAATCGGACACCATAAAAACGATCGTTGGTATATTGGACTGCTGGATGAGTACTACCTTTTTGATCGTGCTTTATCGGAAGATGAGATTAACGAAGTAAAAGACGGTGAATTTCTTGATGTGAAACCAGCTGGCAAACTCACGACAACTTGGGGAAACATCAAGGCACAATAATAGTTTATAGACAGTTTTGTTGTTGGCTTGAATTCGGTATTACACTGGGTTCAAGCCTTTTTTATTAGTAGAGGAATCTACCAATTTGGGTCGTAGTCCCAATTCGTGCGTTGTATGCCATATCGTGTACCGTTTAATTCAGTTTGATGACAAACGAGACATCTGTGATAATCAGAAACACCGTGTAGTTCATGTGCAGAAATGATTTCAGGTGTGTTATGCTCGTGGCAGGTGATGCATGTGTAACTGCGGTAAGGAGAGTCGGCAAAGAGTGCAAGTTGATCTGTTTTTTTCTTGGCATAATAACTACGGTGATTATCTTTGTCGTCAATTTTCCATGTCTTACCAATTTCCTTAGTCGATATTATAGCAGTTTGAGACATCTTTATATTGTGCTGTAGGAACCACCAATGTAAATCTTCAGGAATTGTGTCCGAAGTGTCCAAATCATTTTGTGGTGTGGAATTAACATGAAAAAGTACGGGATCAGATGTATGACATCTCGCGCAAGGAACATCATGAACATCGGTAAGCGGGAAGAAGTCATCATGGTCAAGTTTTGCTTGTCCGTGAAATACAATACTAATTAGCAGAATTGGTGCAAGAATGAGATGACACCTAAGCAGTATCTGGCGTGTTTTACGAGCAGTGAGACTGACGGCTATTCCTGTGCCTAAATTTGACAAGGCAAGAATAAAGGTTAGCCATGAATGCCATACAAGTGGATGAAATGCAGAATGGAACAGCACAAGACATAGACCAAGAGATGCAAGCCGTTGATGATATTTTAGCCATAATTGCCGATTCCCCCACCGTATCCATCGACTTCTAAGAAGATAGAGACTTGCTATAAGAATAGCAATTGCCCCTATGATGCTGATTGTATGCCGCGCTTCACCGAAACTACCTGCTTGGAAGATACAGAGGAACGATATTACAGCAGCCCCAATGATGCCGTGCCCTATTTGAATAAAAACTCTCATGTTTTCAGTTTAGCATTTACAAGGAAGTGTGACAAGTGCAAATGCCAGGGTCGGTGTGTAAAGTTTTTGACACTGTTGCGTAGGGGCGGGGTTTCCCCGCCCGTATTTTTGTCTGAATCACTGAACCCATTGAAGACGCGAATGACGCGGAAAAGACTTCTTCTTTCAGTGTGTTCAGCGTCTTTTGTGCCTTCCGTGATTCTGACAGCATTTTGGGCGAGGGGACCTCGCCCCTACGATGTGTCTGAACGGAGGTAACCTTTTGCCATAAACTTTACACACCCTTGCCTCTGCATAGAATTTGCTTTAAATGTGCATTCAGCATATAATAACGGATATGCTGAATGCAATTCTATCGCGTATGCGTGGAATTAGATATAATAACACTTAAGGAGAAATGTATGTACAAGTGTGCAATATTAGGTTGTCGTGGACGGGCGCGTGCCCATGCACGTGCTTACGATAACGTAAGAGGTGGTAAACTCGCTGCTATCTGTGATATGAAGGAAGACCTACTGGAAGGTTTCGGTGAGGAATTCAATATTGATACCCGATATACCGACCTTGATGAAATGCTCTCTAAAGAGAAACCGGACCTCTTACACATTGTGACTGCACCTGTTTTACGAGGGACCAATGAACGTATTCGGTATCCATTGCTGAATCAAGCTTCTGAACACAACGTTCCTGCCGTGATTATAGAGAAACCGATTGCAGTTGAGAGTGAAGACTGGCGGCAAATCTATGAACTTTCTAAACGCACCAAGACAAAGATTGTTATCAATACACAACTAAACTTCCATCCAAAGAATCTTGAATTGAAACAGGATGTAGCAGAAGGCAAAATAGGTGCGATTAAGTTTATTGAGGCAAGCGCGCGAAACCCACCCGTGGACCAAGCACCACACGTCCTTCAGTTAGTCTCCTCCTACATTGATAATTCACAACCTGTGAAGGTGATGGGACAAATTGCAGGAGCAGGAAATTTGGATGGGGCACAACCTTCACCCGCAAATGCTACAGGGATAGTCACTTATGGAAACGAGGTACAAGCATCTGTAGCATTTGGCCCGGAGATGGCACCGAGTGTTAATCCAGGAACCGGTAATAATCGCCATAAACGGGTTTGTGTCTTCGGTGAAACGGGATTTGTACATTGGAGATTTCAGAGTTGGGAACGTTACACACCAGAAGGTGGCTATGAAGGTGGAGATCTTGATTACGGCGCGCAAAATGCTGTCGCACAAACAAATTTGACTGAGGCTGTGTTTGATTGGCTTGACGATGAAAGCAAGGTGCATCCTACGCATCTATCTCAATCCCTCGCAGAATTCAATCTGCTGCTTGGAATCTACTATAGCGGCTTAAGTAATACGGTTATAGAATTGCCTTTTGACCCACCTGATGGGTTAATGGATATGTTCAGAGAACAATTAAAGTAATTGACATACACCGTATATCATATACGAAAAGACACAGTGATGAGCCTTATGTTGAAGGAACAATCCTCATGAATGACATTATCTACATGGATAACCATGCAACAACACCAATTGCCCCTGAAGTGTTAGATGCGATGCTGCCATATTTGACGAAGCACTTCGGCAATTCCTCCAGCACACATCCGTTCGGTGTTTATGCAAAAGATGCGGTGGACAAAGCACGACATCAGGTAGCAAACCTTCTCGGTTGCTCACCAGAAGATGTTATCTTTACAAGTGGAGCAACAGAATCTGATAATCTTGCTATTACTGGTGCTGCTTATGCTTATAAGGATAAAGGTAACCACATTATCACAAGTACAGCAGAACATCATGCTGTGCTTGATACATGTCATGCCTTAGACAAAGAGGGATTTGAAACCACTTATCTTCCAGTAGATAAGTACGGTATGGTCAGTCCTGACGATGTTGAAGCAGCCATCACACCAAATACCATATTGATGAGTTTTATGTATGCCAATAATGAGGTTGGGACAATCAATCCGCTACGCGACATTGCCAAAATTGCTTCAAAACATGGCGTTTTGTTCCATTCTGATGCGGTGCAAGGTATCGGTAAACTTGAGTCGAGTATGGATGTATTAGGTCTTGATATGGCATCAATTACTGCTCATAAGATTTATGGACCAAAAGGCATTGGTGCTCTCTATTTAAGGGATGGTATTAAGCTTGATCCATTGTTTTATGGCGGTGGTCAGGAGAGAGGTATTCGTCCTGGAACACTGAATGTAGCAGGAATTGTCGGTTTGGGTGCGGCGTGTGAGGCATGTCGGAATGCTATGGAGATGAAAACGGAGGAAAAAGTCGTTGGTCCTTTGCGCGATACACTCTATCAGAAATTAGCATCTGAATTAACTGATGTTCATCTCAACGGTCATCCAGAAAACCGTTTGTTAGGCAACTTGAATCTCTGTTTTGCCGGGGTGCAAAGCCATGCACATTTGGCAGGACTCAAAAGCGTTGCTGTATCAACAGGTTCAGCGTGTGACTCCGAATCTGTCACTGCATCACACGTGTTAATAGCAATGGGTATACCTAATGAGTTGGCGATAACTGCTGTCCGTTTTGGATTAGGACGATACAATACAGACGCGGATGTTGATGTCGTTGCTAAAGAAGTGATACAAACGGTTAATCGGTTGCGTGCCTTAGCACCAGAATAATAGAAATCTGGATGACTTAAGGGGAACGCCTACAGGTGTTCATACCGTTGGTTTCTTGATTTGGAAAATCCGTGTTCAGATGATCAGAGTATCTTGGTGTTTAAGAACGGCAAAAAAAGCCGAGGTGGCACTTACAAAAGTATTAGAAGAACTTGCTAACATCCGAGCGGAGAGAAATGATTGAAATAGCGTTATTAGAACGCTACCTTCAGAAACCACACCTCTATTTTCTTACTATCTGTTTGCTCTTACTAACAAGTCCTGTTTTGGGACAAACAGAATATCCGTTTGAAACTGCGCGTCCACATTATGTGGGTGCACGTGCATTAGCGTTGGGAAACGCATTTACTGCTGTTGCAGATGATGCAACAGCAGGCTTTTGGAATCCTGCAGGTCTAATCCAGTGGCAGGGGGTTAAACTTTTCGGAGTAACGAAATTTCATGATCGGCATTATTACCGGTTCGACCCGAAAGGTATCGGTTTTAGTTGGCGCGGCTACAGTCTTTATTGGGGTAACAAGATCGCTATTGACGTTAAAAGCGGTGTTCCCGATTATAATTACTATAGTTTTGCGCGTCAACTCGGTGCCTATTTTGCTGCAGGATTAAGCCTTAAATTCAAACGACGACACCCTTCAGATTATTATCAATTCTTTGGTTATCGGACCTCTTATGACATCGGATTGCTTTTTAAACCGCGTCCTGAACTCAAATTCGGATGTCTGTTACAGAACCTTGAAGGACGCAATATCCAGTGGGTAACACTCGGTACTGCTTACCGATACAAGTCGTATCAATTCTCCGCAGACATCGCACTCTCTACTGAGGATTTTGAACGGGAGTTTTACTTCGGTGTTGAATGGACACCGACATCACTGTTTTCCCTACGAGTCGGTAGTTCAAACGGTGATCTCACAGGGGGTGTTGGTCTGCGGATTATTGATGTGTATCTCAGTTATGCCCGAATTTATGAAAATCGTTTCAGGTCGGATTTTATCTCTGCTGAGATACATTTTTGAATGTTTTAGTTCAAGCAGACATAGTAAACAACATCATTCAACCTTTTCCCAATCCAATGCCTCAGAATCCCATTCAAATTGCTGTAATGGACCAAATTTTAGGTTGACTGTCAAACTCTTCGGGGTTGGTGAACTGTCAAATAAATTGAAATCCCGGACGACTACAAAGGTGTGCTGACCGTCGGTGATAGTCTTGCATGCTGAAACGAAATCATCAAGATTCCGTATCTGCTGCCCATTTATATTCAGGTTGACATACTCCCCCCGCTAAAGCGCGGGGGATCCTTCGCTCTCACATTAGCAGTTTTGCCGCTAAATGGCGTTTCCTGTTTCCGTCTCTCGTGCCTCAGATTGAGGTCTTAGTTGGACTCCACAGGCGTAACTTTCGGCATGCCCTGCCGTAGTAGTTGCAAAAGCG
>VYFM01000175.1 GCA_009842375.1 Candidatus Poribacteria bacterium
ACGCACTTCAATCTTATCAACATTTTTGTGATTACCAAGACCGAAATGCAGTTTTAATTCTCGTTGTGAAAGATAACCGTCACCACTCTGTATTTCACGTATTTGAGACAAATCTCCTGCGGTTATCTTAACACGTGTTCCAATTGCATCTGATGAGGTATTTGTAGCTTTCAATTTAATTTGTAGCCAGTTATTCTGGTTTCCACCATCGTTACGCAATAGACGTGGAGGTGTATTGGAATTGGTCACAAGAATATCAATATCTCCATCTAAATCGTAATCAGCGAAAGTAGCACCGCGGCTTACATCTTCGAGATGCATGCCAGGTCCAAGAGATTGGGATACTTCAGTGAAAGTTCCATTTTGCATATTTTGAAAAAGCATGTTGCGTTGTTCGTAGGTTCCTTCCTGTCCAAGTTCTTTCAGATTGTCATGCAGATGTCCATTAGCTACAAAAACATCTCCATATCCATCATTATCTATGTCAACAAATGCTGTTGCCCAACCAACATACGGATATGTTATCTTTGCTGTTTTTGTTGTTGAGGTTGAATCCGTAAAAAACCCGTCACCGTCGTTATGGTAGAATGTATTTGTTTGTTCTGTGTAGTTAGTAACGGTCAAATCAATCCACCCATCGTTATCCCAATCACCAAACGCTGTACCCATACCGTTTTCTACAACCCCATTTTCACTTAGAGCTACTCCAATCATAAACCCGATTTCTGTGAACTTACCATTCCCTAAATTCCGATAGAACAAGTTCTCTGTAGAATCGTTTGCTACATAAATATCGGCATATCCGTCATTGTTGTAGTCTCCCCACGCAACCCCCAAACCTTTACCGTTAGAGTTAAAGATACCTGTTGACTTTGTAACATCCGTAAAAGTCCCATCACCGTTATTTCGATAGAGCACATCGGATTGTGCTACGAAGTTGTCTGGTTTACAATATGCCCGTATTCCTTTCTCTTTTAGTCCGCACCACGGATTTTCCTCATCAAGCGAGAAAACGATATAGTTGACAACATATAGGTCAATGTTCCCGTCTTGATCGTAATCAGCGAATGAACAGCCGGTACTCCAACGCGGTTCAGTAACACCTGCTTTTTCTGTCACATCAGTAAATGTGCCATCACCATTATTCTGGTATAGACGATTCTTGCCGAAATTAGTAATGTAAAGATCCAAATTGCCATCGTTATTGTAGTCTGCTACAGCACCTCCATGTCCATATCCATCATCTCCCACTCCAGCTATCTGTGTTACATCAGTGAAAGTTCCGTCACCATTGTTTTGATACAGACAGTTGATGGAAATTTCTGACATATTGTAGCCAGGTAAAGGTGCCCCATTGACCAGATATAGATCAGGATCACCATCAGAATCATAATCGAAAAATACAGCACCTGAACCGAGTATCTCCATTGGAAATTTATGACCACTCCGTCCATCTACGTGTGTCCAGTGAATTCCAGCTTCATGGGTTACGTCAATGAATTGAACTTGGTTCCCAAAAGTGGTAGATAGAGGGAACAAGATTAGTGTAATCAGTAGATATTTATACATACATGATACCAGCATTCCAAGTGTAGGAACTTGATATGCTACACTATTTACTTTCATTTTCTTTGATTTTCGTTAAAGTCTGTCGCAATGTTGATCTTTTGGGATCCATTCTTATGGCAGCATTTATAGCGTTTATTGCCTTTTGACGTTCCCCAGCATGATGGTAAGCTAAAGCAAGTGTTTCCAAGTATTGAGGGGTAGGTACTAACTTAACTGCTTTTTCAGATAATGTAATTATATCCTGTGGGTTAACATTATCAACGGTCTGTGAGGTTAAGGTTTGTTGTGATTTTGATATAACATCAAGGTAAAGTCTTGCTAATCCATTTAATGCATAATGTGCTTCACTGTCTAAGGTTAGTGTTTTCTGATATGCCAGAAGTGCTTTGCTAAATTCACCACGGTGGTGATGTATTGATGCAATTCCACCTTTGGCGATTGCCAACGACGGATCGTATTTTATGGATGTGGAATATTCAGTAAATGCTTCATCAAATCGTCCTTGATAATGGTAAACCGCCCCTAATCCAGCGTGAAGCACTGCTTGTTTCGGTTCAACTGAAAGTCCGTTAAGATATGACTGTTCTGATTCTTTTAGTCTGTTTAACCTAAAGTACAATTGTCCAAGTTTATAATGTGCTGCTGTGTATTTGGGATTTATTCGTAATGCTGCTAAAAACGCATCAATAGCTTCATCAAATTTCTTATACTTTTCATAAGTAAGTCCCAGTTGGTAGTGTTTCAGCGGGTTACTCGGTTCAATGATAATTGCCTGTTCACGATTGTCAATTTCTTGCACAATTTTGTTTAAGTGCTGATATGTTTCCATTGCTTTAGTGCCGTCTTCAACTTGTTTCAGTCTAAACAATGCTTGTGCAAGATTGTAATAGGCACCAACATGGTCTGGCTGTTGGGTAATAACTGTTCGAAAAATATCAGCGGCACGTTGATATTTACGCTTTTTTGTATGGACTAAACCGAGACTATAATGCGCTGCGGTAAATTTAGGGTCAAACTTTACCGCTTTTTCCAAATGTAGAAGGGCTTTATCAAGGTCTCCTTGCTGTAGATAGATCGCACCTAAGTTACCATTAGCCATAATAAGTTCTGGCTTGATGGTTAAAGCACGTTTGTAGTAGTGAATTGCTTGATCCAGTTGTTGTATTGATTCATAACAGGAGGCGAGATTCGTAATTGCTTCAGCAAGATTCGGAGATAGATTTAGGCTTATCTGATAGGTATCAATTGCTTTCTGAAACTGGTTATCATGCTGATAGGCATAAGCAAGACCAAGCCATACGTTAACAACATTAGGATATTTTGTGGTTAGTGTATGGTAGAGTTCAATAGCCTTGTCAAATCGAGAAGATTTTGTGTAGAGAAGGGCAAGATTTGTTTCGACTTGTAACAATCCTGGAGATAATTGCAGAGCATGCTTTAGGGATGTTTCAGCCTTGTTGTATTCACCAAGGTGAAGGTGTGTTGTGCCTAATGCAGCGTGTGCTTTAGCAAAATTAGGATCGTGTTCAATGGATTTCTGAAAACTTTGCAGTGCTTTTGCATATTCTCCTTTACGAACTTCATGCATACCACGTGTATAAAAATCTATTGAAATTTGCGATGAATGAATAGAAACATTGCCGGAAAAATAAAGACAAAGAATAATAACAAACGAGTGACGTTTTAACAACATGGCAATCAATCCTCGGAAGGAGCGTCTATTGCACAACGAAAGCCAATTATCAGTGATCCCGGGTTTCCACCAAACCGATTTGCACATCGTGTGAAGTCTAAATTTTCAGCCCATCCACCACCTTTGAGAACATGACCGTCGCCTGTTTCTGGTCCCATAGGATTAGTATTAGGAGCGTAATCATAATAGTCTGGATCATACAAGTCAGAAACCCATTCCCATAGATTACCCGCCATATCATGAGCACCATAAGGACTTGCCCCTTGTGGAAATTGTCCAATTGGGGCAGTTAACTTATAGCCGTCAATTAACCCAGTGCCATCATTTCCACTAAGTTTTGTAGCATCCCACTCATTACCCCAGGGCCAGATGCGTCCATCTGTACCACGTGCAGCTTTTTCCCATTCTGCCTCAGTTGGTAATCTTTTCCCTGCCCAATTTGCATAAGCAACAGCATCTGACCATTCTAATACTACAGCAGGTAGGTCAGCCTCGTTGTGAGGCGGATAATCTAAATATTTATTGGGTTTGTATCCGGTATCGGTTAGGAACTGTTTGAATTGTTTATTGGTGACCTCAAATTGATCAATGTAGAATGCATCTAAATATATTGATCGTTGTGGACGTTCATTGTCAAATCGGGAGATGTTTCTGAGTGGAAATATTTCTTTATAATATTCTATATCAGCATCGCTGGTACCCATTAAAAAATCACCTGCTGGAACAAAGACCATTACACTCCCGTCTTTAGATGAGGTAATGGTCTTAACAGGTGATGGTTCAACATGCTGTGAATCCATTCTCTCGCCACATGCAAAGACAAGCAGCAAGAGAATGGAATAAATAACAATGAAACAAAATTGCTTATGTTTCATTAACTTTATCTAACTGCTTTCAAGTCACCCCATGTTGTTGATAACTTACCTTCTGGTTGAACTGCGGTAGCATTTGCCATGAGCCAGATGATAATTTCAGCAGCGACTGCCCCTTTCGGTTCATCACCGTTTGCAGTTTGTATGGTCGGGATCAGTCTTCCACGATCACCATCACGTACGATAATTGGATCAGCACGTGTTCCTGCTTCATTCTGTGCAAGTGATACCTCAACTTCCCAATCACCTGCAAGTTGATCAATGTGGAAAGGTCGGTCAGACTGGATTGCAGGAAGACTTGGAGAAATATCTTTACCTTCATCGGTGACTATCATTGGTGTATTGTCGTCCCACATGACAATACCGGGGATATCCATCATGTTCTGAAGTCCACCTTCAGCATTTCGATTACTCAATCCCCAGAACATATAATCTGCATGGTTGAGGATGGCATCTCCATCAGTACTTTCAATAAACATTTCCCCGACTGAACCGTCTGGCATTGTATTACCTTGTGGATAGAGGAGAGGTGGTATATCACCGTAAAGAACACAAATATCCAAGCCATTGTCGCCAGTTACATCTTCCATCCAATTGGCTAATGCATCCATATCGCCATCACTATCATACAAGGTATTATTAATACCAGCATCATTTAGCATGTCAATACAGATTTGTGCCTGTGCGTCTGCGGCATCTTTACTAATCCATTGGACAGTTCCAGTGTAGATAACCACTTCACCTGCAGCAAACACCTGTGTAACAGGTAGTGCTAATAAAGCAATTAACGTTGTGAAAATAACGACATTTTTCATTAATTTACCTCCTTGATTTAATGTCTCCCCATAATGTGGGAAGTTTTTTTGCGGGGTCAACCGCTTGAGCCCCTACAGCTTCAATATAGTAATTCAGAATGATCTCGGCTAACACTTCACCCTTTGGATCATCTTGATTTGCAGTTTGATATGCTTGGATGAGTCGTGCTTCGGTTTTTGTATTTCGAAGAATACATGGATCACACCGAGTTGATCCTTCAGCCTCTCCGGTATTTGTTGCAAAGGCAATTTCCAATTCCCAATCATTTGCTAATTGGTCAACATGGAAAGGACGATCAACCGCGTAATCTTTGAGCGTTGGTGTGAATTTCTTTCCCTCAGGTGTAACCTTCATTGGGGTATCGTCATCCCATTGCAAAATTCCAGGGATATCCATCATATTTTGAAGTCCACCCTCAGCATTGCGGTTTTGAAGTCCCCAGAACATATAATCAGCAGTATTAGCAAAAGTGTTTCCTGCATCCAGGTACTCCTCGGCAATAGAACCCTCGGGTTTGGCATTACCTTGAGGGTAAATTACAGGTGGAATATCTCCAAATAAGACAATAATATGATTTTCCTTTTTCTTAGTATGATTTTGTGTCCATTCTTCTAATGCGCCAGCACCCTCATTAACCACCTTACCGATGCCATTTTTTCCTGTGATCATACCAATCAGAATATCAGCCTCAGCTTGTGCAGCTGCTTGACCAATCCACTGTGTAGTCTCTGTGTAAACAAAGACATCTACCTGTGCATTAGCTTGAGGTATACAAAGGACTATTGAAACTATGCAAATTAAGCCAACAAGAATAAAAACTATCCTCATTATTTTTTGAATCCTCCTATAGTTTGTAGAAATAATATATAATAAAATTTATCTGACAATTGTTACCTAAAATATGTGTTTGATCGCATATTAAAATATT
>VYFM01000638.1 GCA_009842375.1 Candidatus Poribacteria bacterium
CTCTGATACTGAGCAAAATATATTACTTGAGAACATCGCACTATTCTCTGAGATATTAGCACTTATTGAACAGGAACACCTTGATGATCCTGATAAAAAAGAACTGATGGAAGGTGCAATCAAGGGCATGCTTCGAACTTTGGATCCTTATAGTCAATTTATACCAGATTATATTGCATTTCGTACACAGAACCAAGGGAATTACGGTGGTGTTGGTATGACCGTCGGAATACGTGATGACGTGATTACCGTTATCACCCCATTCAAAGGTAATCCTGCAGCCAATGCCGGTGTGCATAGCGGTGATGTTATCACCCATATTGACGGAGAATCAACAGCTGTTATGTCCTTAGATGATGCTGTTGATCTGTTACGAGGAGAACCCGGAACGTCTGTCTCAGTTACCTTAAGACGTCCAAAGGCTATTCGTCCTATAGAAGTTACCATTACACGGGAAGTTATACGTATACCAAGCGTTGAAAAAGAAATAATTGGTGATAATATCGGCTATATAAAAATCAATACTTTTCTTCAAACAACTGCCAACGATGTAGACAATGCTTTAGAGGAATTCAATCAACACAATATCCGTGGTGTCATCCTCGATCTACGTTTTAATCCCGGTGGGTTACTTGGTTCTGCAGTAGATATTTCAAGTGATTTTCTTGAACCCGGACAACTCGTTGTTTACAGCAAGGGTAAAGGGGATGAAATCGAACCCTTTAAGGCTATGGGTCCAGCAAGAGAGAAACTACCTCTGATTGTATTGGTCAACGGTGGTAGTGCAAGTGCTTCGGAAATCGTTGCTGGTGCAATAAAAGACCACGGCAGAGGGCTTGTCATGGGGAACCAAACGTTCGGAAAAGCATCTGTGCAGAAGGTGTTCTCACTTAGCGATTCAAAAGCTGCAGTAAAACTAACTGTTGCACATTATTATACACCAAATGATGTTAATATTGACAAAATCGGTATCATACCTGATGTTGAAACAGCATATTTTAGTCCTGCAGAACAGGAAATGCAGCTGAAATTGAGGAATCACCAAAAAATAAACACATTTGTTGAAGAAAACGGTGATGATGTTTTAGAAAAACTATTTGTTGCTGAGCACGCACCACGTGAAGACCGTAGAGCGTCAAAACTATTACGGTCATATAGGCGATTGACTAATTCACTCACCGATGAACAAATCATCCTTAGTGATATCGGCATAAAATACGCTATTGCACTGGAAACGAAAAACATCAAGGATGAAATAATGCATGACCCCCAGGTTAGGGCTGCTATGGAACAACTGAAAGTACTCGAACTTTTTGCTAAGAAAAACTAATACAATTAGACTACAATTTGCAGTCTAATTCTTTCATAACGCATGATCACTTAAGGCACTGTTATATGAATCTACAGACACCGATTCTGAATTATATTAACAACACATGGCAACAATCTGATGCATCTGATGTGCTTGATGTAACAAATCCAGCAACAGGTGATGTCTTAACACAAGTTCCGCTTTCACCTATGGAGGAGGTTAATCAAGCCGCAACTGCAGCATCAAATGCTTATGGTCAATGGAGACGAACCCCTCCAGTCCAACGCGTGCAATATCTCTTCAAATTGAAGAATCTACTTGAGGAAAATATAGATGATATTGCCCAAACCATCACGATGGAGTGTGGTAAAACGGTTGCTGAAGCAAAAGGTGAAATGCGACGCGCTATAGAAAATGTTGAGGTGGCGTGTGGTATCCCTACGCTCATGCAAGGCACTAATTTAGAAGACATCGCTACTGGCATAGATGAGTTCATGATTCGCCAACCTGTCGGTGTATGCGCTGTCATCGCACCTTTCAATTTTCCGGGGATGATAACTTTCTGGTTCTTACCTTATGCAATAGCTTGTGGAAATACATACATCGTAAAACCATCCGAAAAAGTACCACTTACCATGCAGAAGATTTTTCAACTATTGGAACAAACAGGTTTACCAGAAGGTGTCGTCAATCTCGTTAACGGTGGACAGGAGACAGTGAATGCTATCTTGGAACATCCTGAGATTCGGGCTATCAGTTTTGTCGGATCAACTGCTACTGCAAAAGCGATTTATGCAAAGGCTGCAGCACATGGAAAAAGAGTACAGTGCCAAGGTGGAGCAAAGAATCCTCTAATAGTTCTGCCTGATGCTGATCCACAGTTCACTGTCAACGCTACAGCAGATAGTGCATTTGGTTGTGCTGGTCAGCGGTGTCTTGCTGCATCACTTGCTTTTACTGTGGGTGGGGCGCAAAACTGGTTTTCAAAAGCAATCAGCGATACTGCCACAGATAGGATTGTTGGCAATGGTTTAGATGACGGTGTACAAATGGGACCTGTCATTACACAGGAAAGTCGTGAACGTATTGAGGGTGTAATTCAGACTGGAATAGAAGCAGGAGCACGCGTCCTCGTCGATGGCCGTTATCCGAAAATCAATGGGTGTGAAAACGGAAACTTTATACGTCCTACTGTTCTCAGTAATATAGACCCACAAGGTGAAATTGCCAAAACAGAAATCTTTGGTCCGGTATTAGGACTTATCCATGTTCAAACGATCGACGATGCAATTAACCTTATCAATAGTGGTAGTTATGGAAATATGGCGTGCTTATTTACAAATAGTGGCGCATCAGCGCGTAAGTTTCGATACGAAGCACAGATAGGAAATATAGGTATTAACATCGGTGTTGCTGCACCGATGGCATTCTTCCCGTTTAGCGGTTGGAAAGATAGCTTTTTCGGTGATTTACACGGACAGAGTTGGGATGCAGTTGATTTCTTCACACAGAAAAAAGTTGTCGTGGAGAGATGGAATTAGGATAGAAAGAAAAAATGAAATATAGATCAAGCACATCACTGATCATTTCAGTTGTATTACATCTCATAGTAGGAATAATCGGTTTCTTTTACTGGTTTAACGTAATCCCAAGCCATCGCGCAGATAGCATGGATGCAATCTTCACAACAGTGGAAAAACCAAAGACCAAACGGATTACTCCACCCAAACGTCAACAAATACGCAAAGAAACTACACGCAGCACGAATCAACCTCAATTGAAAATACTTACAAGCAATCAACCAACATCCAGACACGGTGTTGTTTCTGCTGCTGAACCGACTGAGTTTAGACCTTTTGAGAAAGTAAATTTGAATGAAGGCGTAGCCCCAGGTCCAACGAATATAGAATTCAAAGGTCCCGCACCCATCCGTAGAGGCGTTGAACAACCCATCAAGAAAAAACCTAAGACACCAGAACGTTTTAAAAGTCGATTGGTGAAGTTTATTGAAACACAAGAGGGTCCACAACGTATTATATACTGCATTGACTTATCTTCAAGTCTACAGGATTTGCCTGAATATAAACTGAAAAAGATTATAGACCTAATGCGGGATTCGCTGACTTTCCTTGAGCCACACGATAGTTTCAACATCGTTGCGTTTAGTGCAGAACTGGTAATATATAATAAGACTTTTGTTTCAGTGATGGAAAAGACAGTAGAAGATGCTTCAGCATATTTAACAAACATCAAATCACAGATACATACAGATGTTAATGAGCACGATATGCTCACAGCGTTGACAGAGATAGCAAAATCATCTCCAACAATTGTCGTCCTATTTAGCGACGGTATACCGACGAGTATTACAACTCCTGACTTAAAAATTGTAGGTGATCATGCAAAAGGAAACGGACGTATTTTTGCTATGGGAATTGGCATGGCACCGAATTTCCCGGGAGCAGTGATGTTAAAGCAGCTCAGTATTGTCAGTAAAGGTGATTTCTGGCTCGTTGATAGATAAGGACATTCCATGCAGCACTCAGGAATAGAACGTGCTGAAGAAATCGCACAGAGTTTATTTCCACACCAAGTCGAGGGTGTTGCTTTCTTGTTAGGTCGTCGTCGTGCACTCCTTGCAGACGATATGGGTTTGGGTAAAACTCGTCAATCCATCATCGCAATGGTTGAGGCTGAACCCGTTGGTCCTTACCTCGTAATCTGTCCTGCATCTATCAAACGTAACTGGGCACGCGAAATTGAAATAGTCCTTCCAAATGCCGAGATTGCTATCGTTGGACCTACCCCTCTCCCCACAATTGATTTCCAAGAGTGGATTATTATCAACTATGAAATCCTTGGCAAGAACCTTGACCAAATCCTTGAGTTTGACTGGAAAGGTGTTGTGTTTGATGAAGCACATTTCCTAAAAAATTACCAAAGCCAGCGAAGCAAAAACGCTGCTAAATTGGTTAAAGAAATCGCTGATGATCCCGTAGTCCATGCACTCACAGGTACCCCGATGACGAATCGTCCCCGCGACCTATTTCCACTTCTGCAAATATTAAACCATCCTCTCGGAAAGAGCTTCCTGAGTTTTGCAAAACGTTATTGTGAAGCATATCAAGGAGATTTCGGATTAGTAGCAGATGGTGCAAGCAATATTGAAGAATTAACTGTGCAACTACACGGGGTAATGTTACGTCGCACAAAGGATGAAGTGTTAGACCTGCCACCCAAAGTGCGAACATGGATGGATGTTGAACTACATCCTTTCTTAATCCAACGATACAATCAATTAGTCCAAGATTTCATTTCCAAATTTGATTCTCCTGATGCAATTGCTGGATTGCCTGAATCACTTGGATTATCAACAGAAGATCGAGAAGATTTCAACGAGTCAATAGACACAACGGATTTAGGTACTGGGATGGGAAGGATTACCCAAGTGCAAAGAGCCATTGCATTTTCAAAATGCCGTCATACCGTAAAATTTGTAGAGAACGCTGTGGAACAGGGAGAAAAGGTAATAATCTTCACATCGTTTCTCAACACAATATCTCGTTTCCAACAGCATTTCAAAGATAGAGCGGTTTATGTATCTGGTGCTGTTCCGTCACATCTGAGACAGGATAGGGTTGATCGCTTCCAAAACGATGATAGCATCAGAATCTTCGTGGCAAACATGCACATTGCTGGTATCGGTATTAATTTGACTGCTGCACGACAGGTAGTTTTTAATGATTTAGATTGGGTTCCCGCAAACCACTGGCAAGCAGAGGATCGAGCATATCGGATTGGACAAACTGGCACTGTCAATGTAACATACATGGTTGCTAACGGCACAATAGATTCATTTGTCAAAACAGTTTTGGAAACAAAGGCAGCACTGATGGATTCTATCGTTGAAGGTTCAATATTGGTACCAGGTGGTGAGGCAGCCATTAAATTAGATGTTCTCAGTGAACTTAAACGTATGATGAACGCGCTTTCTGTAAAAACAACTGAACTTAAAGAAGATAATATTCAGGAAGTACTACAGAATGCAGGAAATGCATACATTGAAGAGAATGCTTCCCATCTTGAAGAGGCAACCAAGAAACAACTCCGTCCCTATTCAGAAGAAGCCATTCGTGTTTTAGCAAATGTCCTTACCGGTCCCAACCGAACCGTCTATCATGCTGAAAGCTCATCACAAAAAGGCAAGTTTTACACATTAGAAGTAATTGGAACAGACATAACATGCGACTGTCCAGGATTTACACACCGCGGGAGTTGCAGACATGTGCGTCCCTTAAAATCATCTCTCGTTGCCGGAAAACCCTTACCGAAAGGATATAAGGAAGTTTCTGAGTAGAATAGATTGGCTCAATAGACCTATTGACTTGTTGACATACTCCCCCCGCTAAAGCGTGGGGATTCTTCGCTCTTATATTGGCAGCGATTGTTGCTTCCAATCTGCTAACGCATGATTATATGCAAAACGGGCATAGCCACATTGCTGAGCAAACCAAGCACGGTGTTTGTTATTCGGATCTAA
>VYFM01000600.1 GCA_009842375.1 Candidatus Poribacteria bacterium
GAGTAAAGTCCTTAGAACAATGATCCCGACTGCTAATCCACCTAATATAATGATAAGGCTGAGATTGATAATTAAGGCATAGCGAACGATCTGTTCCGTAAATTCTGGTTGTTCCTTTGCCCAAGCACGTGCCAAGTTAAAGGTTAGGACAACACTAATCAGACTTAGCACCGCTGCCCCCATAAATGCCAAGAGAAGCCCTTGAAAATCTACCATCATCATCGTATCGGCGATTGAACCGTATTGTGAATAATAACGGTAGATAATACCGAATAAGATGCCAACCAGTACCACAATAAATCCGATGTATACGATTAAGGCTTTTTTATAGGAACTTCTCATTTCTTGCTAAACCCTCTTTAGGACTACAAACTGCTTTTGATAATTGTAACACATTTGAGATGTAATAGCAAAATATAGAGTTTATATCGTAGGTCGGAGTGAGCAAAGCGACCTCCGACACGTATTTTCTGAATCACGGACAACACAGAAAACACGGACAAACGCAGAGGGAAGAGGCGTTAGCCCCAGCGGGGCGAAAGGTATATACACATACACCTATACAACCACTAAAACCCTCTTCTCCACACAATCCGAGAAATCCGAGATTCTGACAACACACATACAATAACGGCAGGGTTATTCAGTTTTAGGTTTTTCTTGCGTTATTTTCACAAAACAATATGATCTCTTGTAGGTTGGAGTGAGTAAAACGATGTCCGACAGAATAATACATATAGAACGGGACATGTCGGACTTCGCTTTGCTCACTCCGACCTACGAGATAAACTCTAAGTAACAATCATCAACAAAAGATTCATAAAACTGAATAACCCTGCAATAACGGAAAACGCTTGATATAATCACAAAAAGGTGTTAAACTAAAATTCATAATACCGATTTGAAGACTAAGGAGTTTCCTCATGGATGTAGCATACACATCGGCAATCGCTGAAGTAATCGAAAAATTAGAAACAGGTAATCCACTACCACCACTTGTTCCAAAGAACGCATGGAGTAATGAACTTACAGACGAACTCGTCGCCTCATCGCTTGAAGACCTATTTCAAGGACAATCACTAAAAGACAAAATATATGGGGACGCAATTATAAGCGGATTACTCCTATGGAACGACGCATTGAACGACTCGCACGACATCTCACAGAACCTGAGCAATAACACAGGTAGTTATTGGCACGGCATTATGCACCGTCGCGAACCAGATTACAGCAACGCAAAGTATTGGTTCGGTAGAGTCGGAACACATCCGATATTCCCGTTTCTCCGTGAACGGGCAATATCCATTGCCAAAGAGATACAAAATCCATCTGATGCACTAACACAAATTGCACAAACTATTGAAACACAAGAGCATTGGGACGCATATCAGTTTATCGATTGGTGTCAAGAGGCAGAAAACGATTCCTCCTCAGATGTAACCCATTTCTTGCAACAGGTGCAAGCAGAAGAGATTAAATTGCTACTCGCGTATTCCTATCGCAACGCAATATGAAATAATTTGTATCTAAAAAAAGATAAGGAGTGAGTTGATGATTACAAACGATATAATATCCAGAAACAACGGTTGGTGTTACCTTCTAACCGTTCTCACAAGTCTACTGATGTTAGCTTCCTGTGTTCCAACTACCTCGAACACCACAGGGTCATCAGTGCGTCCAACCGATGCTTATGACGAGATTGTAAAACTTGCAACGAAAGTCGAAACTACTGCTGATTCAATTGATGCTGAGTTGCTAATTGAGAAGTCAAAGGGATTTATTGATGAAAACTCAAAATATAAAGATGTAGACGAGGTCTACTATATTTTGGGGACTACTTTAGTACAGTTTGATCGTGCCGAAGAAGCAATTGAGGTAATTGACGAACTAATCCGGTATTATCCGCTTGCACCTTCAATCGGAAAAGGGAAATTAACATTAGGGTTAGCTTACGACAAAACCAATCAGCATGATAAAGCAGATGCCATATACTATGATTTAGTAAATAACTCAAAGTCAAGTGATAGACAGTATGCCGCGACCGCACAGAAATTGTTGGACACAAATAGAGCAGACCGTCAAGGTGCATTAGAAGGTTTAGCTGATAGTAGCAGTCCAAGTAATTTCATCGGTCAAACGGCTATGGATTTTCAGGTGAAGGATTTAAATGGTCAACCACTATCGTTAGAACAATATCGAGGTAAGGTTGTACTTCTCGATTTCTGGGCAACGTGGTGTCCTCCATGCATAGCAGAGATGCCGAATGTTAAAGCAACTTATGCAAAATACAAAAATCGGAACTTTGAGATTATCGGTATCAGTTTAGACCGCGGAAAAGCACCTTTGGAAAATTATATTGAAAAAGAAGGAATCAGATGGCCCCAATATTACGATAGCACTCGTCAGGTTTCCAATATGTATCAGGTCCGTGCTATTCCATCAACTTTTCTGATAGATGGTGACGGAGTTATCCGTAAAACGAATCTCCGAGGAAGTGCACTTGAATCCGCTGTCGCTCAACTTGTGCAGGAAAATATGGCACGTTAGAATCAACAATATCAATGGGCGGGTTAAGGGATCCGCCCTACAACCAACCATTTACTTACGTTCCATCACACGAAAGGAGGAAACTATGTTCATCCAAAATAAAACACATTTCTCTATTCACAGTATAGGTATTCTCACACTTATTGTGTTAATCGGTTTTTCTACATATCTCGCTGCTGAAGAAACAACTCCAAATCTAAGTCCAGCAGAAATTGGATCCAAATACCAAGAAATCAAAGCTATTTATAAAAAAATAACCAACCAGACCACACAAGAAAGATTAGAACAGTTAGTCGAAATGTCGTCCGAATTTGTCACATCATTTCCTGAATACAAACGTGTGGACGAAATATATTACTATCTTGGCAACACATTAGTCCGATTAAAGCGCGTAGAAGAGGGAATTACAGTTTTTGAAAAACTTATGGATGAACTTCCTAATGCACGTTATGTTCAACCAAGCATGTTGGAATTAGGTATGGCTTACGACAGCCTTAACCAACACGATAAAGCAGACGAAGTCTATACTAAACTGATAGAACACCCAAAATTCGGTGAAAAATCGTACGCGAAATTTGCTAAAAAGATTATTGAACAGGATAAATCTGAACGGAAAGGAATAATATCCAATCGTGCCGCAGCAAGTACCCCCAGACCGAGTGAGTGGGTCGGTAAACCTGCTCCAGAATTTCAGGTAAAAGACCTGAAAGGTGAAGAACTTACTTTGGAGAAATATCGTGGACAGGTTGTGCTACTTGATTTCTGGGCAACATGGTGTGGTCCTTGCATTAATGAATTGCCGAATGTTAAGAGAACTTATGAAGAATACAAAGATCAGAAATTCCAAATTATTGGGATTAGTCTGGACAGGTCTCAACAACCACTTGAAGCATTTGTTGAGAAAGAAGAACTTGGATGGGTTCACCACTGGGATCAAGGTGGAAAGATAGCGAATCAATACGGGGTTACCGGAATTCCATCTATGTTTCTACTTGACGGTGAAGGTATAATTCGTAAGACAAATCTACGCGGACGTGCCCTGGAGACCTCCGTTGCTGAATTGGTAAAGGAAAATCTTACGAAACCGGCAAAGTCTCCTGCAGAAACTAATAAACCTGAATCCAATGCTAAACCAAAATCCATTCCTGCAACAAAACTCATTAAACCGAAACCTACACAACAAAATGAAGCACCTTCACTGATTGCTAAAAAAGTAAGTGATTGGATTGGAAAACCTGCACCTGATTTTAAGGGGACAGATGTGAAGGGAGATGAACTCTCTCTGAAAGATTATCGTGGACAGGTTGTGCTGCTCGATTTCTGGGCAACATGGTGTGGTCCTTGTATCAAAGAGATGCCGAAACTTAAGAAAACTTATGAAATATACAAAGATCAAAATTTTCAGATAATCGGAATTAGCCTTGATAGGTCAAAACCGCCACTTGAGGCATATATTGAGAAAGAGGCACTGGCATGGGAACACTATTGGGATCAAGATCGGAAAGTGAGAACCCAATACGGTGTCACGGCAATCCCAACGGCATTTTTGATTGATGGTGAAGGAATAATCCGAAAAGCAAGCCTTGGTGGTTTTGATGTTGAATCTGCAGTCGCTGAATTAGTGAAGGAAAATCAAGAAAAAACTGATAATCCTTCACCGACAAAAACATCTGAAATAGTGCAAAATACAGAACTGACAATCAAAGAGATAATTGACGCAGCTGTTGAAGCACACGGTGGACTTGAAAAACTACAATCTGTAAAAAATATTGTGATAGAATCACAGAGTTTTGAATACCTTCCCAATGGCACCGTACAAGATGAGGGACGGAGTAAAACATATTATTTTCCTGATAAATTCCGCTCCGATTGGGACACAAATAGCGGCAACGATAGTATAATCTATGATGGTGATTCCTTGTTTCAGTTAACAAACGGAAAGAATAACGAAATACCAGTTGACAAGGTTATGTCTACTATTCTTTTCTTCAGAGATAGTCTTTTCCGTGAACCGATCTGGCTTTTAACAAATCTTGCGCAAAACACTATTCCAGCTGAATATGCAGGCACAGCAGAAATAAAAGATGATACAGCATCTATTCTTTTAATTACGCAGCCTTCTGGAAGAAAACTAAAAGCCTTCTTTAGTGAAAAGACCCACCTTTTAGTCAAATATATTCATTATTATGAAATTGCAGAAGATAATGAAACAGTAGAAGTCTCTTTGGATGAATATCGTGATGTTGATGGTATCAAGATAGCACATCACCGCACCACAAAGAACGGTGAAGTTCGCCAAGTTTTGATTACTGACATAAAACTGAATGCTGATATTGACGAAGCACTGTTCCGTCCTAACGAATCAGACGAGTAACTAAACAAAAGGAGATAAGAAGAAATGTTCCGATTCAGTATCTTATTCCTGTTAGTTGTCTGTATGAGTATGTATGTTGTTATCGTATATGCACAAGAGGATGTCGTTGGTGGTGCAACGATTAAAGGGGAAGTTATTGATACCTCCCCTGAACAGAATCCGATTGAAGGAGTCACCGTTACAATTGTTAATTCGGCTACCGGTAAAGAATATACCGTCAAAACGGATAAAGACGGTGCTTATGAAAAGAAAGGATTACCTGCTGGTCGATATATGGTTAGTGTTTCAAAACCAGGCTATGGAGACCGAGTCGGCAGACCAAAGGTCGTTGCAGTAGGTGGTGAAATCTTTGACAGAATCAAGATGAGGAAAAAGGTTGTTGCTGCACCAGAGAATAAGGTTGATGCCGCACAAGAGGATGTCGTTGGTGGTGCGACGATTAAAGGTCAAGTTATTGATGTATCTCCACAACAGAGACCGATTGCAGGAGTTACCGTCAAAATTGTTAATATGGCTACAGAAAAAGAACATACCGTCACGACGGATAAAGACGGTGCTTATGAAAAGAAAGGGTTGCCTGCTGGTCGCTATATGATTAGTATTTCAAAACCAGGCTATGGAGATCGAGTCAGAGAAAAGGTTGTTCCAGCACGGGGTGAAATCTTTGATAGAATAAAAATGAGAAAGCAGGAGAATATTTTCACCTTTCTATGGGATATATTTGGGTATGTGTTTCTTTCGCTTTTCATTTTATTTATTCTCTTTTTTAGTGGTGCAGAATTGTAGTTTCGAACAAATTCACAGAAAGAATCACTCTTTCTCTCAACCAATGTAAAGATGACTCCTAAAAATCACACTTTGCTATCACTTGTCTGCATAATCATCTCTATCAGTATTTATACAGCATACGGTCAAGATGCAGTACCTATT
>VYFM01000277.1 GCA_009842375.1 Candidatus Poribacteria bacterium
ATAATTAAGCAAAAACGAAACTTAAGTCAATATAGCAGCATTATTGATGTTGAATCAGAACAGGAAAGGATTCGGACATCTATTAACCAAGAGCAAAAAGAAGCCAAAGAAGCCTTAGACTCGTTAAATTTGCAGCAAAGCTGTCTTAATTCTGAAATATCTGATGCTCAAGGTACTTTGACGAATCTAAAAGATGAGATTACTGTTGTTCAAGACTCAGTAGAAATCCAATCATTTGGACTATATGAACCTAAATACGACTTTGGTACGTCCGCAGAATATAAAGATAAACTTGATGAAATAAGGACTGAACAGAAAAACATGATTAAGTATGAGACGGCAATTGTCTGTACCACAGAATGGACAGTTAATAATAGGAAATCTGAGGGACAACGAATGACCAAGAAAAACATTAAATTGATGGCGCGTGCCTTCAATGGTGAATGCGATTCAATAATTTCAAAGGTTCGCTATAATAACTACTACAGTATAGAAAAACGGATTCAGTCAGTCTATAAAGCCATTAACAAACTTGGGGAGTCTAATGCCTGTTCAATTCAGGAGGAATATCTCAATTTGAAACTTAATGAACTCAGACTTGTCCACGAATATGCGGAGAAACGCCAAATTGAAATGGAAGAACAGCGTAGAATTCGTGAGCAGATACGCGACGAAGAACGCGCACTACGCGAAATAGAAAAAGCAAAACAAGAAGTAGAAAAAGAAGAACAGCGTTACCAGAAGGCGTTGGACAAAGCACGTCAAGAGATTGAAGAAGCGACAGGTGCAAGACAGGACAAATTACAGTCCGAGATTGAACGTCTGAATGAATTATTGTTAGAGACACAAGCGAACAAGGAACGCGCAATGTCAAGGGCGCAGATGACTAAATCAGGACATGTCTACGTTATATCCAATATTGGGTCTTTTGGTGAAAATGTCTATAAAATTGGAATGACCCGTAGACTGGAACCGACTGATCGGGTAAGAGAACTTGGGGATGCTTCCGTTCCATTTCGCTTTGATATTCATGCTATGATCTATTCAGAAAACGCACCTGAACTTGAGAACGAGATACATCGTGTTCTTGAAAAGAGAAGTGTAAATAGAATCAACACGCGCAAAGAATTTTTCAACGTAAGTCTTGATGAGATTGAAAACATCGTTACAGAACAAGATGTTAATGCAGAGTTTGTACGTATTCCTGATGCAAAGGAGTTTAGAGAAACCCAACTTATACTTGCAGCGGAAATGGAAGCAGTTTAAGGAAAATGAACTAGTAGACTGTCTATTCTAAAATTGTGAGTATTAGTAATTGTCGGGAATCGGAGTTTCCTCCTACAAAGACAGACTATCTTCGTAGGAACGATCTTCGAATCGCGACCTATACCCACAATCTTAGAGTAGACAGACCACTAGTTTAAGTTAATTTTGAAAGGTTGGAGTAAATACTATCCACAATGGTTCATCTCAAAGATGCCACTACATTAGGATTGAACCTTCGTATGAATTAGTTTCACTTTTCGATGGTTGTCATACATGTAAGGAGAAAGGAATAAGATGTGTATGAAAGCAAAATTAGAGGCGATTCAAGCTGCAGCACTTGAAGCATTGCAAGATGTCAAAACAGCAGATGTGCTTGAATCGCTTAGAATTGAATATTTTGGACGTAGAGGCAAGTTGACAGAAGTGATGAAGGGAATGGGACAAGTATCCAAAGAAGAACGTCCGATAATTGGAAAACTTGCCAATGAGGTGCGTGCTACGTTAACGGAAGCATTTGAAGAAACAAAAAACGCACTGGAGAGCCTACAGCAAGAACAACAACTCAACGCAGAAGCCGTTGACATCACGTTACCGGGACGAAAACCTGCTTATGGAAAAGCACATCCTGTGATGCAAACGTTGGAACGGATTGATACGATTTTTACACAAATGGGTTATCAGGTGGTGACGGGACCGGAAGTAGAGACGGAGCATTATAATTTTGACGCGCTGAATACACCTTCGAATCATCCGGCACGCGATCTGCATGATACATTCTATCTGACTGATGGACACCTCTTACGTACGCACACATCACCAGTTCAGATTCGTGCTATGGAAAATCAGAAACCGCCACTACGTATTATTGTTCCGGGTAAGGCGTATCGTGTGGATTACGATGTTTCGCACACACCGATGTTTCACCAAGTTGAAGGATTGCTTGTGGATAGGCACGTTACCTTTAGTGAATTGAAGGGTGTCTTGGTATCTTTTGCGAGACAGATGTTCGGTGATCAAACGCAAATGCGTTTCCGCCCACATTTTTTCCCGTTTACTGAACCGAGTGCTGAAGTGGATATTTCTTGCACTGTCTGTCGTGGTAAAGGGTGTCGTACTTGCGGTCACACTGGTTGGATTGAAATCTTGGGAGCGGGTGCCGTTGATCCGGAAGTGTTTCGTGCGGTGAATTATGACCCAGAAGAGGTTACAGGTTTCGCTTTCGGTATGGGTGTAGAGCGGATTGCAAATCTACAGTTCCGTATTCCAGATATCCGCACTTTTTATGAGAATGATCTGCGTTTCTTGCATCAGTTTTAAAAGTAGTAAGCACACTTCACTGTGTCGTAGCAAAGGACATACAAATTGAACGTAACACTAAATTGGCTAAAAAACTACATAGATTTTGATTTTTCCGCGCACGACCTCGCAGATAGGTTGACGATGTTGGGTATTGAAGTTGAGTCTGTCAAGCAACTCGGCGTGGCGTTAGATAGCGTAGTAGTTGGAAAAGTAACATCTATCAGACCGCATCCGAATGCAGATAAACTCGTGCTTTGTCAGGTAGATATCGGTAAACAAGATGCACTTCAGATTGTGTGTGGTGCACCGAATGTATGTGAAGGGATGTCTGCACCTGTTGCCACAATCGGGACAGAATTGCCGAGTGGTACCACGATAAAACAAGCTAAATTACGTGGAGAGGAATCGCATGGAATGCTCTGTTCAGAAAAAGAGTTGGGTATCTCCGATGATGCCGCAGGCCTCATGGAATTATCCTCAGAAATATCCGTTGGCACACCACTTGCCGAAGCGTTAGGATTAAATGATACCGTGTTTGAATTGGAGATAACACCGAACCGTCCGGACTGTCTAAGTCTCATCGGCGTTGCTCGTGAAATTCGCGCGGAAACAGGTAATGAGTTGAAACTACCAGAAGTTAACATCCAAGAAAACAATACCGATATTCGGGAGATCACTTCCGTAACGATTGATGCCCCCGAACTCTGTCCCCGTTATGCTGCACGGGTAATTCGTGGTATCAAAATCGGTGAATCCCCTACGTGGTTAAAACAACGTCTTGAGTCTGTTGGTGTTGGCGTTATCAATAATATCGTTGATGTTACAAACTTCGTCTTGATGGAATATGGACAACCGCTGCACGCCTTTGATTACCACAAACTTGGGGAGAACCGTATCGTTGTCCGTCGTGCTGCAGAAGGTGAAAAGATTACAACCCTTGACGAAGAGGAGCGTAAACTTACCCCAGATATGTTAGTTATTGCCGATGCGAATAAACCTGTGGCTCTTGCAGGTGTTATGGGTGGATATGATTCTGAAATTACTAATACAACGAGTGATGTGCTATTGGAAAGTGCTAATTTTCAACCAGCAAGCATCCGTGCAACTGCCAAAAAATTAGGCATGCACACGGAAGCGTCATATAGATTTGAACGGGGTGTGGATCCAGAAGCAGTTATTCCTGCGCTTGATCGTGCAACACAACTCATTGTAGAGTTAGCAGGAGGCACTGTCTGTGAAGGGGTTATTGATGTTTATCCTGGAAAGAGTGAACTTCTCCAAATTCAACTTCGTCCTGATCGTGTCAATTTCATATTGGGTACTGCGCTTGAAGCGACCGAGATAGAGCAAATATTATGGCGATTAGGGTTTGGGATAGAAACATCACAATCGGAAGATAGCAGCTATCAGGTTACAGTGCCATCTTTTCGTGGCGATATTACCCGTGAGATTGACCTGATTGAGGAGATAGCACGTGTCCACGGTTATGATAACATCCCAACAACATTGCCAAAAGGCGATATTCCTGTTCCAGTTCCAGATATTTCCGTTGAGGTCCGAAAACGTATCAAGCAGTTTCTTCTCGGGTCTGGTATGATGGAAGCGGTGAATTATAGTTTCAATCACCCGAACTGCTTTGACAAAATTCGGTTGGCAGAAGGTAGTCCGCTTCGTGATGCTTTGAAACTGCGTAATCCGTTAAGTCCAGAGATGTCAACCCTTCGCACAACACTACTCCCAAGTTTACTTGATAACGCACAACACAACCATAATCATCAGATCAATAATATCGCCCTTTTTGAGATGTCCACAGTTTTTATGCAAGGTGAAGAACCGGGACGTGTTGCGGGTATACTCGCTGGAGAAATAGGTGGTGGTGTCTACGGCAACCCATATAAAAATCCTGATTTTTTTGACATCAAGGGTACTGTGGAGAGGTTACTTGAAGTATGTTGTATTGCGGATTATGCGTTCCAAAAAACTGAAGAACCAACCTTCCATCCGGGTCGCAATGCTGCAGTGTGGTTGGGAGATACACGTATCGGTATACTCGGAGAGGTGCATCCCGAAGTGCTTGGAAATTATGAACTTCCGTATAAAGCATACCTATTTGAACTTGACCTTGAGGAGCTTGCTAACGCAGCTGATTTTTCAAAACGATTTGAACCGATTCCCATTTATCCAAGTGTGCAGCGTGACCTTGCAATTGTAGTAGATATAAAGATGCTGTCGGATACACCGATAGAACTAATCTATTCCGCTGGTGGAGATTTGGTTGAATCGGTGCGGTTGTTTGACGTGTATGTCGGGAATCAGGTGTCGGAAGGTAAGAAAAGCCTCGCCTACACAATCACATATCATTCTGCAACCGAAACCTTGACAGATAAAGCGGTTAACGATCTTCATGACAAGGTTGTAAAAAGATTGAGTCAAGAACTTGGTGCAGAGTTAAGAATGTAGTAAAAAGACTCGGCAAAGACCGCTATGCAGGCACACCGTATAAAAAACCTATTCTCCGCAATCGCAAGGCATTACGATTTTCTTAACTCGTTGTTGAGTCTTCGTTTTGATCGCGTCTGGCGACGAGAGACAGTCAAGGTGAGTGATGTAACCCCAACGAGTAAAGTACTTGATGTTTGCACTGGTACAGGTGAACTCGCGCTTGCGTATGCTGATAAACTTGAGATGGGTGGGTCTGTCATCGGTTCAGATTTCTGTTTTGAGATGTTAGTTGTCGGAAAGCAAAAGGTGGAACGCCAAGATCGCACGCACGCATTTGTACCGATTGAAGCAGATACACTCATGCTTCCGTTTGCAGATAACACTTTTGACATTGTTTCTGTCGGTTTTGGTATCCGCAATGTATCAGACCTTGAATTGGGTATCCGTGAGATGACGCGTGTTGCTGTCCCTGGTGGAAGAATTGCCATACTGGAGTTCACGCAGCCTGTCAATCCAATTTTCCGCGGTCTCTACTATTTCTATTTCACGAAGATATTGCCTTTCATCGGCAATTGCATATCTCGGAGCAAGGATGATGCTTACGGTTATCTTCCCCGTTCTGTCATGCAGTTTCCAAATTGTGATACGTTGAAAGATGTAATGGAGAAATCTGGACTGACAGATGTGCAGTATTATCGGAAAACTTTGGGTATTGTTGCTATTCATGTGGGAAAAAAGATGTAATACCAAAAATACCAGTTCAGACAATAATGAAAACTGAAAACTATAGTGAACTTTGAAATTATTGGGACACTTTGATAAACCTATTTGGAATAT
>VYFM01000141.1 GCA_009842375.1 Candidatus Poribacteria bacterium
AATTCATTTCTAATAAATAAAGTATCATTTGCTGAGAAATTCTTGTAGGAGCGACCTCCTGGTCGCGACCAAGAGGTCGCTCCTACAGAAGAAAAATATCTAATCAACAACAATGGTTGAATTCCGTAATGGCACAATATTCATTAGAGTTGGTATAAGTAAATACTTATAGTAAATCTTTGAGTGCAGATTCAAGCGTGCTGTATTGAAACTGATACCCGCTTGCCTCTGTCTTTTCAGGGATAACATTCTGACTTAACACAACAAAGTTTGCGAACTCACCCATCAATAGTTTTAACCCGAATGCTGGAACAGGAAAAATTGCTGGTTTGCTGAGAACTGATCCGAGTGTTTTTGTGAACTCTATATTTCTGACAGGTGTTGGAGCAGTTGCATTCAATGCACCTTCAATGTCATCGTTTTCCATTGCATGGAGTATAATCCCAACAACATCATCAATATGTATCCACGACATCCACTGATCACCGCTTCCGAGTTTTCCTCCAACTCCCATTTTAAATGGAGGTAGGACCTGTTCTAATAGTCCACCACCTATTCCAAGCACAAGACCAATTCGAACCCATACGACACGTATCCCGTATTCACTTGCTTTCTGTGATTCTGTTTCCCATTCATGACACACTTCAGCCAAAAAATCTGTTCCTTGTGGTGTGGTTTCTGTAAAAACATTATCTCCGCTGTCCCCATACAGACCAATTGCGGACGCACACACAAGTACTTCGGGTTTAGTATCAGACGAAGCAAACGATGCAACAAGGTTGCGTGTTGAGAGGACGCGACTGTCTCGTATCCGGCGTTTCTTTTCAGCATTCCACCTTCCTGCAATAGTTTCACCTGCAAGATGAATTACCGCATTCACATCAGATGTGGCTTCTGGTGGTAGTTGTTCTGTTTCGGGACTCCAAGCGTATATTTCATTCACTTCATTTAGTTTAGTTCTTGCGCGTTCTGGGTCTCTTGAAACAGCATTCACAGTATAGTCTTTTTCGTGGAGGGTACCACACACACGGCTGCCAATAAATCCTGTTGCCCCTGTGACCAATACATTCTTCATTGTTTTCCTCCAATGAGTTTATCATGAAAGCTCGGCAATTACACTTTCCAATTGTCTATAATCATCAATCACTGCATCGCTAAGTGTATCGTCTGTTTCTGATTTATTAATCCCTGCAAACCGAATTGCTTTCATACCAGCATTTTTTGCTCCGACAATGTCTGTTCGCACAATATCTCCAATATGTACCGCTTCTTCCGGCTTAGCATTCAGTTGTTTCAGTGTAGTTTCAAATTGTGCGACAACGGGTTTGGTATATTCTGACTCATCGGAATAAGTAAATGCCGTAAAGTGCTGCAATATTCCGTCACGTTCCATAAGTTGTTTTGTGTATCTACCCGGTGTCAATGCAGAATCTGAAATAATCCCTAAAGGGCACCTTTTGCTAAACGTTTCAAGCATTGTTTTGACATGTGGAATCATCACTGGTGGAGATTCTAAAAATGCATTGCCAAGACATTCAATCAGAGAATCAATTTCAGTTTTATCAAGCGAAAGTTCAAGCGTTTCAGCAAACTTCTTCATACATGTTTCTACTGACACACCAATATGTTGATGCCAACAGGTATTTGAAACCATATATGCCTCTTCCATACCTTTTGCTATTATCTCTGTATTGCATGAATATCCTTGTTTCTTTAGGTACCCGTGACAATTATCTATCCGTATAGACTGTCGATTCTCCCAGTTTTCGAGTGAATCTGCATAAAGTGTTTGCCAAAAATCAAATGTAATTGCTTTGAACATTGTCGCCTCTATCTTCCTAAAATTGATAAACGAAAATCAGATAAGAATGTTGACATGTTTAGGTCATCAGATATATATACCCGCAACATGTAAGCCATTCATGCTGCGGGTATATGTCCATATTGAATAACTACTGGATTTAAACATAAGGATCTTCGGATGTCCGTACCTTTATTGCTTCAGGAGTCAATGCCCCGAGTGGTTCCTCACCTTTTAGTACGCGCTCCATATCGTCAACGATCATATCTGCAACACGCAGATTAGCATCTTTCGTTCTGCCAGCGATATGGGGTGTATGTACAACGTTATTTCTATTCCGCAATTCATCGTCAATTGGCACCGGTTCTCTGTCGTAGACATCAAATGCCCCTGCGAGTTCGTCTTTAACAATCCTTTCACGTAAAGCTGCCATATCCACTGCGTGGGCGCGTGTGATGATTACTACCAACGCCCCTTTGTGTAGATGATAGATACGTTCACGATTGAGCAGATGTCGTGCGGATGGAGTCGGTGGGATTGCTACAAATACTATATCTGCTCTATCAACGAGTGTATCCATATCAACGCGTTCCACGTCCCATTCTTTAAATAGTTTGTCGGAGACAAATGGATCATACCCCATAACGGTTGCTCCGAATGCCCGAGACCAGATTGCAATTTTCCTACCTATTTGTCCAAGTCCCATCACTCCTACCTGTTTCGTGCCGAGGTCACCGTTGACGAAATCAGGATCATCACAGAACTGATGTGCGACAGGGACTTTACCAGGTCCCCATATTGGGTCCGTCCAATTCCACAGTTTTTCACCTTGTGCCATCTGCATGTGCCATTGTGCTGTCCTTCGTAATGACGACAAAGCCAATCCAAACGCACATTCAGCTACAGATTGTGACCAAGCACGTGTAGATTCTATGACAGGGATACCACGTTCTTGGAGTTTAGCGTACGGGATACCGTGTCCAGTATTATCTGTCATTGTACCAAGTACTTTTAGTTTAGGTGCGTTATCAATACACTCCTCAGTGAGACTTCCTCCCCAATGTGAAAGCCCTATGACTTCGCTTAAATCCACCTGTTTATGGAGAGGGTCTTTGCTTGTGGTATTCAAAACAAGTGTTACCCCTAATTCTTCAAGTCGTTTTACCATCTGTTCGTGGACAAAGGGCCACGAACCTTCTAATCCAGGGTGACGTGTAAATAAAAATTGGTGTGTTGCCATATAAGAATCCTCCTAATTAAGTAATGACTATATGTGGCACTGTTGGATATCTACCACGACGGTTACCGTAAAGCGTAAGTCCTCCCTTGTTTTCTGCATTGCCTTTGACTTCATATCGAACAGTGAGGGTTCCTGTGGTATTATCTGTTAAACAAGTATCCTTATCCAATGGAACACGATACAGGTATCCGTAGTTACCAAGGTTTTCGTGGATATAGGTAAGGACACCTCGTGCATCGGCAGGACAATCGGGTAGGGTCAAAGTCTCTACCTCAGTACCATTGACAGAGATGGTAACATCGGAAGGGAATTTTTCAGGTTCAGTTTGCCGAGAACCACCATTCGAAGAGGATGCTTCAAAAACAAGTTCCATCTTTGATATTTCTTCAGGATTAAGTTTAGCAGGTAGCGGCATCTGATATTCAACGTATCCAGAACCTTGTGCGTTGAAGAGTTGTTCTTTGATTTCAGTTGCTGCGTCCCATTTGCTGGCAGAAATGTCACCGGGAAAATGACTGAGTGATGTTAAACCTGCGGTGTCTTCTAAATATATCTCAAAATTAATGTAATTCCGTGCCACAACCGCACCTGTTTTATCGGAAACCCATACGTGCAACGTTCCTACTGCAGCGTTTATGTCTGGAATAGTGAGTTCCAGTTGGTGTACCTTCTCTACCTGATATTGTGGGAAAGGTATTTCAACACTTTTGCTTATGCGACCATAGGTCAATTCCCCATTTTTATCAACTGTATCCAGCTGCCAGTGAAGCGTTGTATCGTTAATTGTCTTATGGGAGAAGTGGCTTGAATATATATCTGCCTTTACGGTATCACCGGGAGCAACGGTGGTACCAGGTGGATAGTCAATTGCAATAAAATCAAGTGTGTTGATATCATTGTAATCGTATCCAAATTCCTTCACTGACCGGTCATAATTCATGAAACCGTTATGTTCCCATTCAATGTCTTGGAGTTCGGTATAAACATAACCACAGATTTTGGGATGAAGGCGTAACTCATTTGTCAGATATTTAAAACACCATGCAATGTCTTTGTCACCTGCCCCAGCACTGATCCCGCCATATTCACTATTAATCAATGGCACATCCGTTTGTTCGTTATCCCCTGTGTAATTGAACTTGGATCCTGGGTAGGTCTGTTCCACGACATTAGCAATATGGTCTTTTGCATGTTTGTAATCATTGATATAGAAATGCCATGAATTGATGTCGGTTTCTACGTGGTCATATAAACAGGGTGAGTTATCTTCAACAAGCCGAGTAGGGTCAAGGGATTTGGCATAATGGTACATCTCTCGCACCCATTCTTGGCGGTCTTTCTGCTGCTTATAGTCTCCTCCTCCGAGTCCCCAAGTTTCGTTGAAGTTGCACCACGAGATAATAGAAGGATGGTTGTAATCGCGTTCAATGTTACCACGTAACGTGTATTTAAATCTTTCTTTTCCTTTATCCGTGTATTGTCCGAAGTTAGGAATATCGCACATGAAGAGTAGTCCTAATTTATCTGCCCAATAGTACAGACGTGGTTCGTCAACTTTTATGTGAAGTCGAAGGAAGTTGAATCCAAATTCTTTGGAACGTTCCACATCAGTTCGGATAGCTTCATCGGTGAGAAAGGTGTACACACCTTCCGGATTGAACGACTGATTTAGCGCACCCAACAGATATATGGGACGGTTGTTAAGATAAATGTAGTTGTAGTCTCCACCTGGTGCTTTTTCAATTGATACTTTCCGCATACCGAAATAAGTGTAAATCCTATCTATTTCAGTATTCTCAGAACTCAATTTGAGTGTAACATCGTATAGATTTGGGGTATCTACGTCCCAAAGTCGGAGTTTATCTGCTGGTATATTGACAGTGATTTCAGTATTTTCTTTTGCATCAACACTACCGCTAATACCGTCGCAATCCCAATGTAATTCTGTACCGGAAGCGATTTCTCCATCTATCGTAACGTCAAAAGTCGCTGTACTATTATCTATGTCTGGTGTGATAAGGCACTGCTTGATATGAGTTGCATTTCGAGGTTCCAAGTAGACTGTTTGCCAAATGCCGCTTGTGCGTGTGTACCACCCTATCTGTTTTCCTGCAAGTTGTTCGCTGTGGTCTTGTGCATCATGAGCACGCACAACGATAGTAGCGGTTTCACCAGGGGTAAGTGCATCTGTGATGTCAAATTCAAAGGGTAAATACCCGTTACTATGTTCTCCAATTGCACTGCCGTTTACCCAAAGCGAAGTATCCCAGTCAACAGCACAGAATTTCAGAATAACACGTTGATCTTCCCAATTTTTTGGTATAGTGACAGTCCTTCGGTACCATCCAATTGTATGTCTCGGTTCACCACGGTAATTACCTTCTCGACTTAGTCCACCACAAGTGACCTCATCAGGTTTAAGGTAAGCTTTTGTACTCAGGTAGGTCGCGCTGTTTGCTTGATCTTCTTTTTCCCATGCAGCAAGACTTTCCCAAGGATAGGGTACCCGTATATCCAATGGAAAGTCAGGAGCGTTGTTGGTATACCATTCCTCTTTTTCACCGACATCATCAGGGTCAAATGCAAAATCCCATGTTCCATTAAGATTTATCCAGTCAGTTCCTTCAGATGTTCCGCGTTGAAAGTCGGGTCTTGGATACTCAGGACGCGGTATTTCTATATTTGTCACTATCAGTCCATCCTTGTTATATCAGCATGATTTGGTTTTGTTGTACTTAGTATTACCCTTATGCAAAATTCTATTTCTACAATCATGAATGC
>VYFM01000223.1 GCA_009842375.1 Candidatus Poribacteria bacterium
GTCCAAGATCAGGTATGCTAAACGAAGTAACAGTGGAGTATGCTGGTGGTGTTTTAGGTGGAGAAAGCGGTTTTATTAAATTCGTATCAGATTCAGAATATCACAGACAATTAAATGCACGGGGTTATGTATTATCCTCAGCACTACAATTGGGTTACACGCCGGGATTACAAACAAATGATAATGATGAGGAAGAATTGATTTCATTTGAAAGATTTTGGGCAGGAGGAAGCACAACAGTCAGAGGATATGAGGAGAGAGGACTTGGTCCTGAAGATAGTACAGGAAAACATCGGGGTAATGTCCAATTAATATTTAAGACTCAAGTACGTTTTCCAATTTTTGATCCATTTCAAGGAGTTATATTCTATGATACTGGTAATGTATGGAATTCAATAGAAGAAATTGAATAAAACTGGATGCCATCTTCAATTGGTGTTGGATTAAGACTAAACTTGGGTCCATTAAGACTTGGCGTTGATTACGCAGTTCCTCTAATAACAGTACGCGATGTGCCTACTGTTCCATTTTATTTTCGTATTGTCAGTACATTTTAATTTGTTGAGATTTACTCTGAAGGATCATAAGGTCTACCCAATGCGAGAGGTGCTTCAGCCCGTCCGACGAACCCTGCCAAAACTGCTAAACATAAGACAAACGGTAACATCAAAAACCATTGATATTGAATCCCTAATCCCGATGCTTGAAAACGGTTGTCCAGTGCAAAACCGAGACCGAACAGTAACGCTGCCCCAAATACTTTGGTCGGATGCCACTTTCCAAAAATAACTATTGCAAGTGCAATAAAACCGCGCCCAGCAGTCATTTCAGGAATGAAGTATGGAACGTCCGCAAGCGAGAGATACCCTCCTCCGATACCTGCCATGGTCCCAGCAAACAAGATACACAATGTACGTAAGAGTGAGACATTAGAGCCAACTGTTGCGATTGCTTTAGGATGTTCTCCACAGGCACGTATTCTTAAACCCTGCTGTGTATGGTATAGGAAGAAATAAACGCATGGTACAAGTATCACTGCCAAAAAGACAACTATATTATGTGAAAAAAAAGCCTGTCCAAGTAATGGGATTTGAGAGAGAATAGGTACATCGAATTCTTTGAAATTGACAACACTTTGCGGGCTACCAGTTTCACCAAACAGTTGTCTGTATATTACCTCTGTTAAACCCAAGGCAAATAGGGTAATTGCAGTGCCAATGACAACTTGGTCACCACGTAGATTGATAGCAAAATATGCAAATATTGCTGCGGTTACCAGTCCACTAATTCCTGCTACTAACAGTCCAATCCAAGGTGCAACAAACGGTAAACCCGATGCATAAAAGGATCCCATCATACCAAATAACGCACCAATTAGCATCATGCCTTCTATGCCAATATTTATTATGCCTGCCCGTTGTGAGACTACTTCCCCTAATGCAGCGATTAATAGTGGTGTTGCCCCACGTATCGTTGCTGAGATAATGTCTTCAAAAAATTCAATAAAATCCACTTTTCAATTTTACCAATATGATTTTCAACTGTATCTAATTTGTCTGATGGTGTTTTTGGAATAAAGCTAAATAACCAAAACCTACAACGAAAAGTAATAAAATCGCTTGCATCATCCAAGTTACTTGTTTTGATATTCCTACCTCTGCTTCCATTGCAAATGCCCCTTTAGATAGTGCACCAAATAGTAGAGCAGTTGCAATTGTCAACAATGGATGCAGCTTTGCGAGTAGTGCAACAGCAATTGCAGTGTACCCGTATCCAGGCGAAAAACTCTCTGTAAGTCGAGGTGTTAGAGCCATCAGTTCGATTGCCCCTCCGAGTGCAGCAAGTGCCCCGCTGAGAATAAAGACTCGGATAGTATTATATGCAACTGAAAAGCCTGCAGCTTTTGCTGCATCTGCCCCTTCGCCGACAGCGCGGATTTGATAACCAAATGTAGTCCGAAATAGAGCAAAGGTCAGAACAATTGCCAATACTACTGCGATAACGATCCCTGGATGTACACGGTGAGAATCAAACAGTCTTGGAAAAGTGACCCATTGGACAATAGGATCGCTTTGTGGTCCAGTTTTTGATGCTTCCTGAAGCGGTCCCCCATCAATCATTAGACTTACAAAGTGAATTGCAATGTAGTTCAGCATAATGGTGCTGATAACTTCATTAACACCGCGTGTTACTTTAAGAACAGCAGGGATCACGCCCCATACTCCTCCTGCGAGCACTGCGAGTAATAGGCAGATTGGCACAGCAATCCAAGAAGTATGTGGTAGAAGTGTTGCTACTTTTGTTCCGAAGAAAGTTGCTGCCAAAGCACCCAATAGGAATTGACCTTCGGCACCGATATTCCAAATCCCACAACGAAATGCAATTGCAACTGATAATCCTGTCATTAAATATGGAGTGCTTTTTACCAGTGTTTCTCCGATGGCTCTTGGAGAACCGAATGAACCCAAAAAAGCGGCTACATAAGCTTTAAAAGGGTTGTAACCACATAACAGTATTATGATCGCATTTACGATAAACGCTCCAAATAAAATGAGTGAGGGTGATATGATCCAATGTAAAAATCGGGGAGATTTCTCCAATAGACTAAGATAATAGTTTTTTGCTTTACGAAATGAAGCAGGAATATTATACATTCGTATCCGTTTCCCCAGTCATAAGCAGTCCCAATGCCTCAATATCGTCACGGTGTGCAGTAGCTTCAAATAGTTTTCCTTTGGACATAACATAAAGTCTGTCACTCATCTTCAGTACTTCATCCAACTCTGTTGAAATCAAAAGAACAGATTTGCTATTTTCCCGTTGTTTGAACAAGTTTTTGTGTACGTATTGTGCTGCATTAATGTCTAATCCGCGTGTAGGATTTACAGCGATAAGTAGATCAGGTTGTGGAGAGATTTCCCTTGCCAGTACTATTTTCTGTTGATTTCCACCGGATAGAGCGGATGCAGGAATAGTTGGTTTTGGTGGACGGATATCGTAATTTTCAATTAATTTGATAGCAGTTCGTGACATTGATGCTTGATCAATCATGCTCCATTTTGATATGTTTTCTAAATGGGGAACATTTAAAATAAGATTCTCAGTAATTGAGAAGGATGTAATTACACCCATAGTCCGTCTATCTTCGGGTATGTAACCGACGCTACATTGTCGTACATTCTTTGTTCCGATTGGTTTATGTCCTAATATTTCGACTGATCCAGATTTAATTGTTCGCAATCCCATTATTGCCTCAGCTAATTCTCGTTGACCATTGCCATCAACACCTGCAATACCTACAATTTCACCCCGATACGTTTTCAATTTGAGACCTTTTACTGCAATTTCATCACGGTTGCCTCGTACGGTTAGATTAGAAATATTAAGCACAAGGTCATTGGTAGGTTTATTCTGTTTACGTTCTATTTCTGTTATATCTTCTCCGATCATCTCTCTTGCCAGTTCACGTGTTGAGAGTTCACCAGTTATTCCGTTGTAGACTTTCTTACCATGTCTTAATACCGTTATCCTATTACTGATTTCTAATACTTCTTTCATTTTGTGGCTGATAAATAGTATAGATCTGTTATCATCTTTTAGTTTGCGTAAAATGTTAAAAAATCCAGTGATCTCCTGTGGACTCAATACTGCTGTTGGTTCATCCAGTATCAGGATGCGTGCATCTACAGCAAGAGCTTTCAGTATTTCGACTCGTTGTTTTAATCCTACAGATAGAGAGCGAATAAGGGCACTTGGGTCGACCGTTAATCCGAATTGCTTGGAAAGGGACTCGGTAATCTGGATTGCTTCGTTTGATTTATAACGAATCTTACTTAGTCTCGGTTTGTTGTTATCATTTTGAGAAATGATTTCATCATGAGGGCATGTCTTTTCGACTCTTGAACTGAATTTCGCGACGGTTAATGCTATATTTTCAGCGACGGTTAGATTTTCTATGAGCATAAAGTGTTGATGAACCATACCAACACCATTTGCAATAGCGTCGCGTGGAGATCTAAATTGTTTTTGAATTCCAGATATATGGATACTCCCATCTGTAGGTTGGTAGAGACCATAGATGAGGTTCATTAGGGTGGATTTTCCAGCCCCATTCTCCCCTAAAATGGCATGGATTTCACCTTCTTGTAGTTCAAAATTGACGTTGTCAACTGCTACAAGATCACCAAATGTTTTTGAAATGTTCTGCAGTTCAAGTACGTTATCTGATTCCATCTATACCTTACACCAGTCATTGGATCTTGCTTCTGTTAATTCACCATCGTAAGCAACAAACCTGAGTGAAATCTTCCATGATCCATTTTCTGGTGTTGAAACAGGACCGGTCTGTGTAGGGTTATATAGTGCCATACCGTAATCCCGAATGAACCAGGGACCACGAGTTGCATCATCAAGTATCGTCATAAAAACTCCATAATGTCCGTGACCAGTTAAATGGTTCTGGTATGCCACAAAGTCCGATAAATTATCGTTGATAGCATCAACTTTACCTATGCGATTATTGTCTCCGATTACAATTCCACCCATGACAGGTAACAGTCTTGGTTCAACACGCATTCCGATGCTTCCGTACTTAGTCTGTGGATATTGAACAGCACCATATCTGGCAATTTTCTCGCTTGACATGTCGCAAACTGTGGCATCTTGAAGTGTGTATATATTGATAGTGCGTATTTCGTGAAGTAACGATTCTTCTTTATCGTCACGCCAGATCACATTTTGAACGAATTGTATACCGTCTGAATGAGCGTTGATTTCCATCTCTTTCTGTGTTTCCATTCGACCTAATTTCTCAAATAGCCTATCTGTAAAGGAACGTCTTGGTGGTGCGCCCCAAAACCATGCTTCACGGTCACCAACATGAATGGGGGCTTGACCTACGAAAATCCCATTGTGGAAGGGATGATCATAAGCGAATTCTTGTATCACTATATGTCCTGCTGGTGTATAAAACGGAAAAACAAAAGGACGGTAAAAATTTGCTCCGACACCACCAAGGCAACGATTTGTATCGGTGTCAACAACTAAATGTGTTCTGGCATTAACTATGACTTTAAATTTGCTAATTCTATTTTCCAAATTTTATATGTATTATAGAATCGTCATCCATTTTGAAGTAAAGTATATTGTATCAGTATTGAGATGTCAACTTCAATTTTATATGTTTAGGTTCATGGTTATTACTTATTGATTTTAGAATTACTTGACAGTTTTAACTCGTAGGTCGGGTAGAGAGAAGTGAAATCTAATCTGCCAATTAAACTTTATCTTGTTTATCAGTATGTGTTTAAATTGTGACGTTTTGCATCCAGTCAGGACAAGGAAAGTGACGCGAATTTTACTTTTTTTTTTGCCCCTTTTTGATCTATTGCTTGTCTAGACTTTTCTTCGTAATTTATAGGACATGAAACCATGAAACTCAGAAAACTTGGCACACAAAGCCCGTATACAGCTATACAAACTGGTTGGTTCACAACCTGTAGATCGGAGTAAGAAAAATCGCCTACGAGTAGTATGTTTTCATTAGGTTTCCAATGCCGGAGTTCGCTATGCTTGCTCCGACAGACGAATCTGGTCATGTTGGGTTTGTATGTGATTGTTACATTTTTCATAATGATAGTATTATAACACGGGTTAGTGAGGGTTGGAAGGGGTTGTAGATTTTTGAACAATATATATCCAATATGTTTTATGTAGTTTTCAGATTATTGGCTGCTGGCTGTCAGAATCGCGGATTACACGAGTGGCGCAGGAGAGCGCGGAAGGGATT
>VYFM01000471.1 GCA_009842375.1 Candidatus Poribacteria bacterium
TATTATGATAACATATATTGTTCTGTTGATCAAATCATTTCTGGGATAATGATTGTCGGATATATGTATGTTTGTATTCTAAGTCTTTACTCCTCCATTTGCACCAAAAGTGTTTTGTGTCTCGATTATAGATCATGCCTGCAAAACATCCTATTTCACCAACCGCACCTTTCCCGTAAGCAGCTGCTGCATCATGCCCTGTTTGATGGCGATGGTTTTGTCTTTGCGCTGTTCCAGTGCGGTGATTTCGGCATCCATATCGGAGAGAACAGTAGCGATGGCGCGTTGTTCTTCTATGGTTGATGGAAATCGGACAGTCATTGCCCTAAATTTTGGGAGACTTATAACGTAACGTGTCCCACTACCATCACACTGTCGACTTGCTTGGTTAAGAAATTCATTCGTGTCAAAGGCATACGCTCGAAAGTAAAGATCCCAGTCCACTTTCAAGCGTAACCGGACAACATGGTAACTATAAACACCGTCGGGTACATCTTCCATAGCAACTGCAGAACAACCTATATCATCAGGCACTTCTGAGGAAGGTGTAAAGAAAATGTCACCTTTTTCAACAGCACAACGCCGAACCTGATCTGATCGAGCCGATACTTGATGCATTAAATCTTTTGAGTAAAGAAATGTTTTGTTATATACATCAAGATAATTCACAAGCCTAACAGATTCTTCATTCGCATTGATTTTTTTATTAACGCCCGCCCCTGAGATTTCACCAATCTCTCCTAACCGCTTTGTTTCCCAAGCACCGCTGAAGCCGGGTAGACGGGTTTTGCCGGTGAGGAGTTGCTGCATGGTGGCTTGCTTGATGGCGCGCTTTTTGGCGATGAGTGCGTCCAATGCGTTGATCAGTCCGTCTACATCTGACAGGACTTCGGCGATGGCGCGTTGTTCTTGGATTGGAGGTAACATAATCGAAAAGTTACGCATGACTGTCCAGTCCGCGCGTGGCATATGCGTCCCGTAAGAAAGATTTGCCATTGCGAAGAATTCATCAGTCTGGACGATGGCGTGCAGAAATCCACTATCTATCTGCTTAGCGTCAACCATCAACGGCCATATCTCCGTAGTACAGATACCGTTATGGTCAGCCAGCCAGTATTTCCGAAGATACGAGCGAAGTCGACCAAATAGAACATCACCAGCAAAAAAACGGTATTTTGACGCTGTTGAGTATTCCGCAGTAGAATTCTCCAACAAATGACCGATACCTGACGCGATGTGCTCCAATTCGACACAAGAGGTATTAGGATCTACATTTTCAGGCATTACCTTCTGGTTCCGAATTGAAGCAAGTTCCCCCAGCTGTTTCGTTTCCCACTCACCACTAAATCTGGATACGTTATTATCACTCATTTTATACCACTCCCATATTTGCTAAATGCTTCTCAACTTTCAGACCAAACTCTTGCACCTCACCTGTGAGTTCTGGCAATGGTTGTGCGTAACGTTCTTCTAATTCCTTGACGCGTTCGGTGAGTTTTTGCGTCAGTTGTTGGACTTCACCTGTAATTTCGGATTGGATAATGGCGAACCATTTATCATCTATCACGAGCTGCTTGATTTCCGTTTCGGTAAGCGTTGCATAGCACGCCAGTGTCTTCTCATCCAGTGCGAGTTGTGCGGCTTTCATTGCTTTGTCCGCTTTAGATTTCGCATCAATTAGAGAAAGACAGTGTTCAAGTGCGTCCTGTTCCTCATCGTTGTTTTGTCTATCGTTGAGGGTCAACAGATCTGGCGCGAGTTCTTTCAGCCGTGCCTTCACACTGGTTGCGGTGATGCTACCTGAGTCTGTAGTAGCATCCGCAAGTAATCCGTCCTCACCCGTACGTTCCTCAATATATTCATCAAGTGCCTGTGTGGTAGTATCCAGAGTGGTTTGGAGTGCATCAATGTTCGCCTGTTCATCAGCAAAGTAGCGTGCAACAATCAAGGCGGGTGGAATCAGATCCATCATATATTTCTTTTTGCCGATAGTGAGGTCATGTGTTTCCTTCACCTTTTTGTCTTGATTGGGTTCGCGCGGTTTTGATGCATCAACCCACCCATCCGCAACAATGAGATACACATCGTCCTGCATCACATCATCCCAATAGTCCATCAGTTTTTGGTAGACATCGTAAGGGTCAATCAGTGGAAGATTTTCGAATTGTGTTAGTAAGTCTTCCGACAGCGCGTCAATGATGTCTCTCGGCTTCGTATTAGCATCAATACTACCCAGCAGTGGCGCGTGTGTCCTTTGCCATCTCTCATAGATAGATGTAATTCGCTGTTGATAATCGGTGAACTCGTTATGTGAAAGGATAGTGGTTTGGACCTGTTGTGTTTCCACCTGTGGATCACTATAATCGGGTCTGCCGTTTTCTCTGAACAACTCTTGGCGGAGCGTGGGGAACACCTCCCAATATGGTTTTAGTGCGTCAAGGTCGGAGTCGGGAATGCCACCGTTGAGGTGTGCGTTGAGGTCGTGTAGGTCTTCGAGTTCGCTGGAATCAATGTAGCGTGGGATATTGAGGTTATAGTCGTTTGCAGCATCAGCAATTTCAGAGGTCGGTACCATACGTGAATAGCCGTCGATTTCTTTCTGTTTATTGAATACGGATACGATTTTATGAATATCTTGTGCACGGAGTCGGTTTTTGTTGCCATCCTTCTGAAAATCTTTACTCGCATCAATCATAAATATACCGGTGCGGTGTTTGGCGTTTTCCTTGTCAATAACGATAATACAGGCAGGGATACCGGTACCATAGAATAGATTGGCAGGTAAGCCGATGATACCTTTGATAAACTTATGTTTGATGAGGTTTCTGCGAATGTCTGCCTCTTTGTTGCCGCGGAACAGCACGCCGTGTGGTAGAATGATTGCACCTTTACCTGTGCTTTTGAGCGATGTGATGAAGTGTAACAGGAACGCATAATCGCCATTTTTCGCGGGTGGAATGCCGTATTCAAACCGATTATATTCATCCTCATCAGGCTTAAACCCTGTCATCCAAGCTTTGTCGGAAAAAGGTGGATTTGCCACAGCAAAGTCGAAGAGTTTAAGAGTTCTGTTATCTTGTCCTTTAAAGTAGGGAGAAAAGAGCGTGTTGTCGTGCCAAATTTCTGCTGTTGGATTATCGTGGAGGATCATGTTCATTCGCGCAAGTGCGTAGGTTGCATTGTCCTTCTCCTGTCCATAAACGGTAAGCCCACGCGGTGCTTCATCCGTAGCCCTGATAAGGAGCGAACCGGAACCACAAGTCGGGTCGTATATTGTATTGTTCTTTTGTGCATCCGCACCGATACCGATAACCTTCGCCATAATGCGTGAGACTTCGGCAGGTGTGTAGAACTGTCCCTTGCTTTTGCCCGACTCGGTGGCGAAATGCCGCATCAGATATTCATAAGCATCGCCAAGCAGGTCATCGCCTTCTGCTCTATTTGCACCGAGGTCAAGGTCGTTAAAGATAGCGACCAGTTTGGAGAGGCGATCCACCATATCTTTACCTCTACCGAGTTTGCTGGCATCGTTGAAGTCTGCTTGTGCGAGAAAGTTATCCAGTTCGTTAGCCTCAGCGAATTTTGCGATAATCTTGTTGATCCTATCTCCAATCTCCGCATTGCCAATGAGTTCCACCATATCTGCGAAACTACCGCCTTCCGGCACTTGTATAATCTCGTAGGGATTTCTTTCCGCCTTGTCGGATACATATTTCATGAACAGCAGTGTGAGGATGTAGTCTTTGTATTGTGATGCATCCATTCCGCCGCGGAGTTCGTCGCAGCTTTGCCATAGCGAGGCGTATAGTTGTGATTTCTTTATTGCCATACGTATGTTTCCTTTCGTGTGGGGATGGGAATAGTATATAGGTTAGTTGCCATTTTGTCAATTGGTTTAGGTGGGGCGCACATGTGCTACTATTGCTCACGCGCACATGTGCTGCAATGGCACATGTGCGCGTAGTTGAACTTGTGAAATTACAACTTAGGTTGCGTAAATATTCCAATGGTAAATAGTATCAACTCAGTAGCGTGGAATTTACCGATTATTCAATCGCAGTCGTGGCTGATATGAGAACGCAGCAGGTAGATGATCTTATTTGGCAAAATAATGTTGCTATAACAATTTTAGCAGGTTTATATGATTGATTTCCGCATTTATTGTGTAGCGTTATGTTAATTCTGGGTTAATTCACTTTTCTATTGCACAAATTCTGTATTATTGCTACAATATATGTCGACGTTAGCAATTCACGGAGCGCGTGGATTACGTCAGGGCTTGCTACCTAATTTTTTAGGTGCGCCGCAGGTGCTTACGACACCAGCGACGCGTAGCACTGCCATAGCGATAGTATGACAGCGCTGGTTTCTATTATATCAGAATGCCTTGCTTTCTGGTAGGTTAAAGTGGAAACCAGCTCCCTATAGGGCGAGTTGCCTGAAAATCCCTTCTCTTTTGTTGACACACCTGTCAACCCTCCCTGTAGACTGTCACAATAAACGTATACATAATCCTTGATGTTATTTTCGTGCAGTCTGAGGATATGACACACCCATAAACACTACATATCACTACACATGTTAACCTTATGCATTTCATAGAACAATGGAAACCTATTGTTAACGTTGACGAGACAATGTTCAATCAGTGCCGTCTTCATTCTGAGAAAATTTCATCTGTCAAACGTGCCATTTTACATTGTCACGCACAGGAAGGGAAGTGCACAACCTGTACGAACAGTCAAAGAAAGATAGTTGTAGAAGTTGCTGAATTGGAACGATTCTACGGCAAACTCAATATGCTGCCCCAAGAACAGCATGAGACTACCAAAATCAGACCAGATGTGACAGAAGCAGACATGCAAAATGTCACTGATGTATTGAAAAAGTATCTGGCTGATACAAAGGCGGAACTCAAAGATGCTAAAGCGCGTGAGAAAGAACTTCTCACTCTATTGAAGATAGAACAAGAAAAGACAAGACTGCTTATGTTACCGGGTTCTATCAAAAAAACTTCCAGATTCTCATTTTGGAAATACTTTCGGTGAAAAAAATGAAAATGATTGCCCAAGAGGTAACCTTATCATGAGCGAACTGTATGTAAAAAATGCCGTTGTAAGTTACCTGACCAAAGAATTCGTAAACAAGGGACAAAATGAAATCCGATACACTGTCAGGGAGGAGTATCCTATTCAAATAGGCAGTTCTAGGAGGCGCGCTGATGTGGCACTATTGGCAGGTAGAAAACTTCTGGCTGTCGTAGAATGCAAAAAAGAAGGTAAAATAGGAGAAGGTATAAAACAGCTACAATCCTATTTATACGCGTCACCAGCACAATTGGGTGTTTTTGCAAACAGCGTGTCCCCTGACAACTGGAAATATTATCAGAAGTTACCGAACGAAGAGGTCAAATTCATAAGAAACCGACATGTTTTTCAAGAATTAGTTCGAAAATCCCACAAGGATATTGCAGAACTTGAAGCGGAGATTGAAAAACAACGTGTCGAACATGTCACCGATCAAGCCCGAAGTCGTGTGACCCTCCCAGCGATACAAGAACGAACAGATCAGATAATAGAGGAAGAAGCGAAAAAGCGAGTGACTGAAACAGCGATATATTGTAAAGTTTCAGAGAATCTACAAAAAGAAATCAAAAACCTGAAATCTACAATAGAAAAACAACGTGAAGAAATAAACTCACAAACAGGGTGCATGGTCTGGGGATGGATATTATT
>VYFM01000509.1 GCA_009842375.1 Candidatus Poribacteria bacterium
GACATATCCAGATTATCGTTCCCAATCTTACATTAATATATTTAATCATATTCGCACACTTTATCGGGAGCAGCTCAACTCATGAAAATATGTCTGTCGTCAATCAAAAAATACAATAAAAAACCTATCGGTTGTTCACATACACGACTAAAATTCTTTTTATTATTGTCTCTCAGTGTAGTATTAATGCAGATAGGATTATCTATCAATACACAAGCGGAAGAAAGTTCCCGTGTCCGTGTGCGTGAACTCGGTATCCATATAGGGATATATCCTACAGGTGAACATAATGCTATTACCGATATTCCGGGTGTGAAAGTCGGACACGTTACATTGAGCGAAGGAGAGTCCATTCGTACAGGTGTTACTGCAGTCCTTCCACACGATGATATTTGGAGATCACGGTTATTTGGTGCTGGTTATATAATCCACGGAAACGGTGAAGCTACGGGTATTGCTCGAATCAACCAAGCAGGTTGGATTGAGTCACCAATTTTGTTGACAAACACGCTCAGTGTTGGTGCTGTCCACGATGGGGTCGTCCGATATATTGTCAAACGATATCCTGACAACAACATCGTGCTACCGATTGTAGCGGAGTGTTACGACGGCGGTTTGAATGACATCAGTGGACTACACGTAACACCAGAACACGCTATTGAAGCAATTGAAAATGCAAAGTCTGGTCCGGTTGCAGAAGGGTGTGTCGGTGCAGGCACAGGTATGCGATGCTACGGTTTCAAAGCTGGAATCGGCACTGCCTCGCGAGTACTACCAAATGACAGCGGCGGATGGAAAGTTGGAGTACTGGTAAATTCCAACGGTGGACGACGGCACCAACTACGTATTGATGGAGTACCTGTTGGCAAGGCTTTGTCAGACGATCAATTGAAACCGGGTAGAGATGGTTCTTTTATTATCGTAATTGCAACGGATGCACCTTTGACACACCGTCAGTTGAAACAGTTAGCAATTCGTGCCACCCACGGTCTTGCACGTACGGGCACACCAAGTACAGACAGTAGTGGAGAGTTCGTCATTGCGTTTTCAACGGCAAATGTTTTTCCACGCCGTACAGAGAACGGAACATTCCAAATTCAGATGGTCGTAAACAGTCGTTTAAGCTCTCTATTTCAGGCAGTTGTGGAGGCAACTGAGGAAGCAGTCATTAATTCCATGACAATGGCAACAACAACGACTGGACGTAACAATCGAACGATGCATGCCATTCCTTTGGATCAATTGAAACAGGTGATGAAACAGTATGGACGTTGAATTGTCTTTCTTATCAAATGTCACAATCTGTAGGTCGGAGTGAGCGCAGCGACCTCCGACATGTATGATTGCAAGACAAACATACACAACTTGACAAAACCAACATTTACCACTATCATAAAACACACAAACATCAAACAGTATCAGGAGAAACCTTTATTTACGAAATACTAATCTTTTGTTTTGGGACATGGTTAACTGGTGTAAGCAAAGCAGGTTTCGGGGGTGGTATCGGCATGATTGTCGTACCACTATTTGCACAATTCCGTCCTGTTCGTAACCAAGTGCTTCCGCTGATGGTTCTCCTTCTCATCTCAACCGATGTTATCTCTTTAGGTTATTACTGGAAACAGTGGCATCGCCAAAGTATCTGGCGTTTGATTCCAGGAGCAATCATCGGTATCGTCCTAGCAAGTTTTATCTTAAACGACATATCAGAAATTCATCTGAAGAAAACAATCGGAGGTATTGCCTGCCTATTTTCAGTATTAGAATTTCTTCGTCCCCGTATAATACGACGACTCAACCCGGATATAGCGGAAGAGGTACCAGCACTGCAATTCAAAGCATGGCACGGTGTCCTATTAGGTATCCTCGGAGGAATCTTCTCAACACTCGCGCACATGGCTGGTCCTGTCATTGTCATGTACCTCCTACCGCAAAGATTAGGCAACCGTAAATTCGTTGCAACAACAACACTACTATACTTCTGCATCAATCTTACAAAGATACCCGCCTATTACCAACTTGGACTATTTTCGTATGAAATCCTCATTGAATCTTTGGCACTTTTGCCCTTTGTGGGACTCGGTGTACAGGCAGGCGTATATCTAAACAATCGTTTTTCAGAACGCAACTTTTCCAGAATTGTACTCATCGTTCTGTTTGCAACTGGGATACATCTATTAATCAGTTGAGAGGTTCATCTGAATAGTTTTCAAAAGCAAGTTCAACTAATCTATCTCACCCGCTTCTTGCAAGACTTTATTGATGAGCGATTCACTCAGACGTATGCCGTTAGCCTGCAACTGAATTAAAAGCGGTTTGATAGCAACAATCAAACCCTCTTCCTTGGCATCCAGCAAAACACCTAATGTACCTTTGACCTTTAATCCAATTTTTGTAGCTATCTGTCTTCCCTTATTTTCATCGAGAATAACAAACCGTGCATCATGTTCAACTGCAAGTGCCAAAACTTCACCTTCTCCAGCGTCAATACCTTGATAAATTGAAGCACTTTGGGAATCTGTCACATCTATGACTTTAATCCAAGGTGCTTTGTTGAGTACTTTCCGATAGAACGTTTCATCTACTACTAAAAACTCTTTTTCAACTTCTCTTGGAATCCACACCTCGGTGTAGAGATCTCGCAATAACGGAAGGCAATTGAGTCCCAAAAGTCCAATAAGCGGACTCGTATTGCTAATAACTGGTTGTATCGGCATCCTTAAAATCCGCTATTGACGAGTTCTTCTTCATTAACATACAAAGGAGAGAGTCCATAATCCCCCATTAGCATTATGAATTCAACGCGTGGCACATCTGCTAAGCGCGCCGCGAGTCCACTGCTGAGTATATCGTCTCCATAATACTTCATTCCTAATGCTATCCGCGCCTCTTTATCAATTTCAAACGGCTCACTTCGTGGTGTCAATAATTGGACAATCTCTTTTGGCAAACGATCTTCTATTTTTTCTTCAAAGGCATCAATGCTCTTGTATGTATTGTGAAACATACCCGCGACATCCACGTCTTGTAGAAGTGCAACTGTCAGGTCAGTTTTCGCTTCTTCCCAATCTTTCGCAAGCAGCCACGCCTCACCCCGTATGTAATAGTATTCAGCAACCTTCGGTCTGAGTTTTAGTACTTCAGTATAATCCGCAATTGCTCTATCTAACTCAGATTTGTCGCTATACGCGTTACCCCGATGCATGTACGCTTCCACATGGTCTGGGTTGAGTTCTATTGCTTTGGTAAAGTCTTGAATAGAAATGTCCAACTCACCTTTAAAGTTATAAGCAGCACCTCGGTAGTAATACATATCGGCATGGTCTGGGTTCAGTTCTATTGCTTTGTTGAAATTTTCAATAGCTAAATCGTCAAAATTTCCCTTGAATAGATAGGCAAGACCGCTATAGTAATATACACTCACATGTTCAGGTTCCAGTTCTACTACCTTGCTAAAATCTTCGATAGCCAAATCATAATCCTTTTTTCTTAGATAAGTAATTCCTCGGTAGCAATAGGCATCTGTATCGTCAGACTTCAATTCTATTGCCTTGGTATAGTCAACAATCGCTTCGTCAAAATCACCTTTTCGGGAATAAGCAAGACCTCGGTGGTAGTAGGTTTTGGGAAAATCTGATACGAGTTCTATTACCTTTGTATAGTCAGTAATTGCTTTGTTAATTTCATCCTTATCAATATAAGCAAGGGCACGATAATAATATGCATTAGCATCGTCGGCGTTCAATTCTATCGCCTTGTTATAGTCAGCAATAGCACTGTCAAAATCTTCCTTGTAATTGTAAATCTGCCCACGTTTATTATAAGCATAGGCATGGTCTGGATTGAGTTCTATTGCCCTGCTAAAATCACTGATGATCTTGTCAACTTCGTCTTTTTCAGCAAAAGCGAGTCCACGACAGTAGTAAGCCTCAGCATCTTTTGGATTCAATTGTATTACTTTAGTATAATCCTCAATAGCGTTGTCAAAATCCCCTTTTTTGCTGTAAGCCTCAGAGCGCGCGTGATAGACACTGGTATCGTTAGGGTTTAGCTTTATCGCTTGTGTAAGATCTGCAATTCCTCTATCCAAATCACCTTTAAGGATGTAGGCAATACCACGAGTGCTATAGTTTCCTGCATCAGGTTGTAGTTTTATCACCTCTGTGAAGTCATTGATAGCATTTTCAAAATCACCCATTTTGCTGTAAGCAAGACCCCGATTGTGATAGTCAAACACATTCGCGCCCAATTTTATGACTTCAGTAAAGTCATCAATTGCTTTCTCAAAATCATCTTTGCTGTAGTAAACCGCGCCGCGATAGTGATATCCTTCAGCCACATCAGGTTCCAATTCTATCACCGCACTTAGATCATTGATTGCCATATCAAAATCACCTTTGTCACGGTAGGCAATTCCACGGTTGTGATAAGCATCGGCAAAATCAGGATCGATATCTATCGCTCTGTTTAAATCTATTATAGCGTTGTCAAAATCACCTTTCAGGCGGTAAACAAACCCTCGATCATTATATGGCTTGGCATTGTCAGGTTGTCGCTTTATTACTATGCCGAAGTCATTGATGGCATTGTCAAAATCATCTTTGTCACGGTAAGTAACGCCACGGACATGATATGCATCAACAAAATCTGGATTCAGGTTTACCACCTGAGTAAAGTCTACAATAGCGTTGCCAAAATCGCTCTGCATACTGTGAGCAATCCCTCGATGGTAATATGCTGTAGCAAATTCAGGATTTAGGGATAGTGCCGTGTCGTAGTTTTGAATAGCCTGATCTATTTCACCTTTACGAGCATAAACAGCACCGAGAGTACAATAGGCTAAGTCAGAATCTGGGTTAAGTCGGATTGCCTCATTTAAATTAGTAATAGCTTCGTCAAAATCACCTTTGAAGTAATAAACAAGTCCACAAGTACTATATATTTCAACATTATCAGGTTGTAGTTTTATTGCATAGGTAACGTCTGCAATAGCGTTCTCAAAATCGCTCTGCATACCGTAAGTAAGTCCGCGAATACGATATGCCTCAGCATCGTTTAGGTTTAACTCTATTGCTTTAGTATAATCTTGAATAGCGTTGTCAAAATCGCCTTGCATACCGTAAATATGCCCGCGAAGGCGGTATACTTCAGCTGCCTTTGGCTCCAGTTCTATCACCTTGGTAAGATCGCTAATAGTTTTATGGAGTTCACCCTTGTCGTGGTAAATAACTCCGCGATTGTAATAAGCATCAACTTCATCAGAACTCTGTTGTGTTATTGAGTTAAAGTTATCAATGGTAGAGGAAAACTTACCTCTATTGGCGTGTGCTAACTCCAAGTTGTAATAGATATAAGCCTGTGTTTGTTCTATCATTATCGCTGTGTTCCGGTCCTTGATAGCAGAATCAAACTCACTTTTTTTGTAGCGATCAATGTCAGAAAAGTTATAAGTTTCAAAATTATGAGGAGTAATAGAAGGCACTTCATCATAGTCTTTAACATCTCTGTTAGTCGTGCCTATTTCCTTGTAATCGATACTAAGATCAGGTAAATCTAAATTGGGTTGTAGCATCACTTTTCACCCGCACAATATGAGTTGTCTGAAGGTAATAATAACATGCTAGATTAACAGATGTCAACCGAAACCTGAATTGAGGATATTCCGCAATTCAGACAACAATCCTGAAAAACTTGGTTCAGACAGATATCCACAGTACCCTTGATTT
>VYFM01000599.1 GCA_009842375.1 Candidatus Poribacteria bacterium
TGTTGAAAGCGAACAAGATTTTCAACGATTTAATCTATTTGGCAAATTCAATATCCATCTGAATCAAATTAGTAAACTCTCTTTTTCAGCAAGTTCATTTAGTTCTGCATGGGATGCATCCGGACAGATTCCACAACGTGCCATTGACAACGATCTTATTACACGATTCGGTTCTATTGATGACCTTGAAGGAGGACAAACTGGAAGACAAAATCTCAATTTAACCTACACTCTAATTGGTCAAGACAACAGTCTGTTTTGCTTCAACCCTATTTCAGTCGTTATAATTTCAAGCTTTTCTCAAACTTTACCTTTTTTCTTGATGACCCAGAAAATGGTGATATGATTGAGCAAACCGATGATCGTACTACGCTTGGACTGAACTCTGAATATCAATACAAACGGACTATCTTTTCTATACAATCCAACACATCCGTCGGTGGTGGTTTCCGATCCGATGACATTGCAGTCAGTCTCTGGCACAGTCCGAACCGTAGAAGATTAACACAACGTGTGAATTCCGCAATAATTGAACGCAACCTGTATCTTTGGGCACAAGAAGAACTAATCATAAACCCAAAACTGAGATTTCAAATCGGTTTGCGCGGAGACTATTTCACATTTAACGTTGAAGACCATCTTGATACTGTTATGAGCGAAACAGACAGCTTACCGCATGCTTCAGGATATGCTCAGGAAGCAATGCTTAATCCCAAATTCAACATAGTCTATAGTCCTTTTGAATCGTCAGATGTGTTTCTGAATTTCGGAACTGGTTTCCACTCTAACGATGCTCGAGATGTTGTAATTGAGAAAACCATCTCAGACTTGGAACGAACATTTACTCGTCAAGGATTGGATAGCAATCAATTTCTGAACAGCTAAGTCAAATGAACTTCAACCTTGACCATGCTGGAATTAGAACGTTGCCACGTGCCATCGGATCAGAAATAGGCGCACGACACAGTTTTTGGAATAGATTAAGTTTTGGAACCGCTTTCTGGTGGTTAGAATTAGATGAAGAATTAGTTTTTGTGGGAGATGTGGGAGAAACAGAAATTAGCGGTAAATCACGGCGGATTGGAATTGACATTGAAGGACGGGGACAAATTCTTTCATGGCTATGGGCAGATATAGACGTAAACCTTTCAAGAGGGACATTTGTTGATGAACCATCCGATGCAAATCAAATTCCTCTTGCACCCCGTATTACCTCAACCGGTGGATTGACCGCTAACCATCCTTCTGGTTTCAGTACCAGTATACGTTATCGTCATATCGGGGATCGTCCTGCTAATGAAGACAACAGTGTAACAGCAGAAGGTTACACCGTTGTGCATCTTGGTCTTTCTTACACTAACGGTAATACCAAGTATTTCGTAAATTTAGAAAACCTTTTTAATGTCGACTGGAATGAAGCACAATTTGACACAGAATCACGTTTAAGGAATGAGGCAGAACCTGTATCGGAGATACACTTTACTCCAGGTAACCCATTGAATCTACAAGTAGGATTTAGTAATCAGTTTTAATCTAATTATCACTGATATATCAAAATGTAATCTATAATAACAACATTTAACTGTATCAATCCAACGCATTTAAATATTTTTTCACAAGTTCTGCAGCATCAGTTGGGGACATTATACCAGACATCACTGCGACACCGGAAGCACCAGCCCCCAAGCAAACCCTAACACGTTCTGGTGTTATCCCTCCCAGTGCAAATACAGGTATCTTCACCTGTTTTACTAATGTTTCAAGGTTTGTTAAACCAACTACTGGTCCATAGTTAGGTTTACTTGCTGTTTGATAGATAGGACTATATGTTAGAAAATCAGCACCTTCATTCTCCCGTTTTTTAGCATTATCAACTCCGTGTATTGAACAACCAACTAATAAACCGGTATCTGCAGGGGATCTTATATCTGATATGGAAACTTCATTATCTGGCAGGTGTATTCCTACAGCACCAACATCAACCGCTACTTTGACATTAGTATTAATAAACAATTTCGCTTTGTATGAATTACATAATTCTGATATAGGTGTCGCTAATCGATACAATGCATCATCGTCTAAATCTTTTTCTCGCAACTGAATTGCTGTGATTCCAACATCTAATAGTTCTGATATAACTAAATCTAAAGGTTTAGGAGAACAAAGATGCCTGTTAGTAATGACATAGAGGTTGAAATCTATCATTATCCCACACTATATTCTGCGAAGTCTTGCTGCAAAAGCACCATCAATCCCGTGTTCGTGAGGGAATATCTGGAGAAAACCTTCAGGTGTAATTGCATTTTTAGGTATTTCTGGAAGACAATCTTCTGCATTTTCAACTAAAAACATAGGGAAATTCTTCAAAAAACGACTTACAATCCCTTGATTCTCTGATTGTTCAACAGTACAGGTACTGTAAACTATAATACCACCAGGTTTTATGTGTCGTGCAGCACTTTCCAATAGTTTATATTGTAAATCGTTCAGCACAAGAAGTTGATTAGATGTCTTATTCCAACGAGCATCTGGATGTCTTCGAAGTGTGCCAAAGCCTGAGCACGGAGCATCGATCAGCACAGCATCAGCGGATTTGATAAAACTGAGATCAGCACTTGTTGCATCAATAGTTAGGGTATCTACGTTTTTCACACCAAGTCGACTGCAATTCTCTCTTAACAAAGTAAGTTTTTTCTTAGTAATATCAACTGCAATCACTTTTCCTGTATTACCTATCATAGACGCAATGTGTGTAGTCTTTCCACCCGGTGCTGCACATAGGTCTACAACCAACTTTGGAGCATCTTTCATGAGAAGGTATGAAACTAACATCGCACTCTCGTCTTGAACATATACATCATCACGAGTAATTACATCTTTTAGAATATTGTCTTTGTCCAAAGTTGTTCCTTTATTTTTATCCAAAATTGCATTGTTTTCTATCACAATTCCATCAGGGACAAATGTTGAAACTTTAGGAGACAGTCCTATAGACTTTAGATATTCACAAAATTCATCACGATATGTTTTGTTGATATCTATACGAAGTGATAATGAGGCAATTTGATTACTTGCTTCACAGAACGCCAAAGTCCACGGTAGACCACGCGATTGAATCCATCTCTTTACCAACCATTTGGGATATGACATTGAGTAGGCTATATGGTCTATAGGGTGGGTATCAAGCGAGGGATATACTAATTCTGATGCCTTGCGTTGTACTGATCGTAAAACAGCATTGATAAAACCTGTTGTCTTTCTGTTCTTTTTTGCCAGTTGGACGGTTTCATAGATTGCAGCGTGGGGAGGAATACCATCCAAATGTAACAGTTGAAATGCTCCAAGTCTTAGGATAGCACGATGCTTGGAATCTAACCGAAATTTAGGATTGACAAATTGACCAAGAACCCAATCGAGTTGTTGTTTCCAACGGATAACTCCATAGACTAAAGCATTTACAAACCGACGGTCACGGCTATTGAGTGTGTAACGGTTAAATGCCTCATCTACGACAGACGAAATTGACACATCTTTCTTTGATAGTTGTAAAAGACATGCCAATGCGACTTCGCGAGGGTTCATTTCTTGTTACCCATAAATCTAATGAGTTACAGAGGGATCTCACCTACATTTTTGAGAAGGTGGGGTAATAGTTGTGGTGTGAATTAGGCGGATTGTGCTGTAAGCGTATGTAATTTGCGAGCGATCCGTGATTTTTGTCGGTTCGCGGTACCTTTTTTGATAACACCTTTGCCTGCAGCTCTATCGAGCAAACTCGACGTTGTTTTGCACAATTCCTGTGCAGTTTCTAAATCACCTTCTTGCAATGCTATTTCTGTATTCTTGAGCGATGTTCTTAGTGATGCTTTGCGGTGTCTGTTTCTATTCCGTTTTTTCAGATCCGCGCGCGCATGTTTCTTTGCTGATTGTCTGTGCAAATCTTATTACTCCTCAATCATAATTCAGTATTTTATCTACCTTAATGATACTACAAAAAATGGTCTTTGTCCACTTTATTACAATTTGCCATATTATTCACACATTCACCGCATGATAGCTAACTTTTTGATAATAGTGTATGTTTCACCTTTTGAAACAACTGAAATGTAGCAAATATAAATCCCAGCTGATACAGCTAATCCGTAAACGGTTTGCTGATTCCACCATGTTCTCCATATCCGCTTGTTAAGTCTGTCGTCGACACCCTCAATTCTCTGAATTAGACTTCCATGCGCGTCATAGACATTGACATGCATACCGGTGATTTCCAAATTACCCTCAACTCGAAATTCTGTACGTGCATTGAATCTGACAGGATTAGGAGAGATAATCACATCCTTCCAAATGAATCCTTCTTCTAACACTACATTTCGCTTGATTGAAACAGCTCCGAGTGGATACTGTGCGACTACCATGAGTGTATTGTTACCAGGGGACAATGGGATGTTTGCATTATATGTTTGGTTCTCTCTGTCTATGTTTGCTTCAATATTGCTTGGATGAACCACTATATCAATCGGATAATTTGTGCTAAATGTTCCTGAGATATTTAATGGATTCTGTTTTACGGACTGAGGTAGTTCAAGTGTGATTTTTGGAATTTCGCGTTCAGTATTAAACATATCTGTGAGTAAACTATCCACTGTCACTAACACTAATTGTGTAACTTTGGTAACTAAACGAAAGTTTATCTTGTCAACTGTATCGTTGAATGTATGATAGAAAGGATTAGCATCATAGTTCTGCGAATCACGCCAGGGAGTTGAACTCTCAATTAGGGTTACTGCTGAATATCCTGACTCCCAGAACGGTTTATGTGAGGCAATATCTATAATTTCGTCTTGAGTACGTCGTATTTTCAGTCCAATGTTGTGCCATGTGTTAGAAATTGTGAGCGCGCGACTTATCCACACTGACTCTCTATTGGCAATTATTTCAACGAGATCACTTTTCCAGTTGAATCCTATCATATCTAAATTGAAAACAGCAGTTATTTTTTCGGATTCTGGTGTGCGTTTCCTTGATAGGTTAGAACTAAGAGATTGTTTATTGTTTACTGCTGTTTGGATATAGTTTCTACTTCCAAGAAACCCGATTTCCTCTCCTCCTAATGCAATGAATTTGATTTCATGGTCATATTCATACTGACTTAAGATATTTGCTATCTCAAGCATTGCCGCTACACCTGTCCCGTTTTTATTTGCTCCTGGAGCACTGGAGACTAACGGATTCCAATTGGGTTCACGGTGTGCTGTAGAATCATAATGTGCACAGATAATAAAAACGCGTTTGCTGGATAATTTTTCTTTAGGTGGTAAAACCGCAATTACATTTTTAACTCCACCATCGTTCTGTTCGTATACTTCTAACCTTCTAATACTCTGAAATTTGGTTGTAATGTAATTAACAACATTATCTGTTGCCTTGTGATGGTGTATGTTGCGTGTCCTAAATCTCTGTTCATCCGTATGATATAAGGTATTTTCTTGCAGATCAGATACATAAGACATCAATGATTCGGTTTGGACCATTTCTATAAGTTCCGCACCTTTGTCTGCTGATACTGTAATGATAGTGAATAACACAAATAGGCATGCTACTGTAAAATGTTTTATCTGTAGCATATATTTTCCTCTTTTGCTTTATCTATTTTGCTTTTTATGAAAATCTTAATATAGTGAAATCCAAAAATATATGCACACTTTTGGTCTGTAGGACTTAAACCGAC
>VYFM01000168.1 GCA_009842375.1 Candidatus Poribacteria bacterium
CGGGAATGTACTCGCTCAGGCCCAGTGAGTCAACTGTGGGACGTTGTGAGGCCCGAGACCCTCACGCCGCAAGCCCCGGTAACTCCAGCCCTTCGCTAATAGGTTTGAATGCAAAAGCCAAGGTCTTTGCAGCAATAAATACCGTTGACTGTGGTGGTCCCATGCGAACCGCTTCTTCTGTTGGAGTCGTTCTGGTGCCACGTCTTGTCGGTGTGACCCTTCAAATCGATTTTCGCGACGACCGTGTTGCCTTGGGTGCAAAAATAGTCTGCCTCCACCCAGTAGGTGGAAGACCAGCTTATGCACTTGCCAAAAATTCTGGCATTGCAGGAGTTGTTCCAGCCCCCGTCAAGACAGTACGCTTCATCCAGGGAGAGCCTGTTACTCCCGGTGCACGAGGCATGACTGGTGCCGGGAACGGCCAGAACTCCGAAAATCGCAATAACCGCCGCCAAGAATGTTGCAGGTAGTGTTTTCATGATTTGGTCTCAGTTGTCTATTGCTATCCCCTGTTATCCCCCATACCGGTATGTAGGGATTGTGGGGTATGTGGAACTTGCAGGGTTTACAGGGTCTACAGGGTATACAGGATTTACAGGGTTTACAGGCCTCACTGCATGCCAACGCATGTACACAGCATTTACGATAATAATTGATTTTTTTGTGAATTAGTCGTAAATTAAATGGATAAAGAGTATGGATACGATGAATATTTCGTTTTTTTCGTCCCGATTCGAGCCGAACCCTCCCGCATACACCGCGCACGGCGCCGCCGCGGCAGGGCGGATTCGCGGAGCCTGCACGGCCGGAGGGACCCGATGAGCGGGGCCCGCGAGCTGCGCCGCGAAATCGCCACGCTGCATGAACGGATCTCGGCGCTCTGCGCCGCCGGCGTGCGCATCGGCTCAAGCCTCGAACTCGACACCGTGCTCAACGAGATCACCGCAAGCGCCCGCGCCCTGACCGGCGCGCGCTACGCCGCCATCGCCACCATGGATGATGCCGGCAATCCGATGGACTTCGTCACCTCGGGTTTCACCGAGGCGGAGCACCGGGCGATGGAGGAATGGGTCGACGGGCCAAGACTCTTCGAGCATTTCCGTGACCTCGAGGGGCCGCTCCGTATCGCCGACGTCCCGGACCATGTGCGGGCGCTCGGCTTTTCCTCCGACCGGTTGCCCTTGGGCGCCTTCCAGGGCACGCCGATGCGCCACCGCGGCATGCATGTCGGCAACTTCTACCTGGCCGAGAAGGAGGATGGCGGGGCCTTCACCGACGCCGACGAGGAGATTCTGGTGCTGTTCGCCGCCCAGGCCGCAGCGGCCATCGCCAATGCGCGCACCTACCGGGACGAGCAGCGTGCCCGCGCCGACCTGGAGGCCCTGGTCGATACCTCGCCGGTGGGTGTCGTGGTGTTCGAGGCCGTGACCGGCAGGGTGGCGACTCTCAACCGCGAGGCACGGCGCATCGCGGAGAACCTGTGCAGTCCGGACCGCCCGGCCGAGGACCTGCTCGGGGTCCTGACCTGCCGCCTCGCCGACGGGCGCGAGATCGCTCTCGACCGGCTGTCGCTGTCGACCGCGCTGTCGGCCGGCGAGACGGTGCGGGCCGAGGAGATCGAGCTGTCGGTCCCCGACGGGGCCAGCGTAACTACGCTGGTCAACGCGACCCCGATCCAGGCCCCGGACGGAACCGTGGAGTCGGTGGTGGTCACCATGCAGGACCTGGCGCCGCTCAAGGAACTCGACCGGATGCGCGCCGAGTTCCTGGGCATGGTCAGCCACGAACTGCGCACGCCGCTCACCTCGATCAAGGGCTCGACCGCCGCGGTGCTCGGCTCCACGCGGGAGTTCGGCCTGGCGGAGACGCGGGAGTTCTTCCGCATCGTCGACGAGCAGGCCGAGCGCATGTTCGGGCTCATCACCGACCTGACGGACGCCGGTCGGATCGATGCCGGCACGCTCTCGGTTACGCCCGAGCCGATAGAGGTGGCGTTCCTGATCGACCGGGCGCGCACCACGTTCCTCTCGGCGGGCGGGCAACATACGGTGCAGATCGACCTGCCGCCGGATCTGCCGCGGGTGATGGCGGACCGTCAGCGCATCGTGCAAGTGCTGAACAACCTGCTCGCCAACGCGGCGCGGAGTGCGTCGGACACTTCGCCGATCCGGGTGGCGGCCGAACGCGACGGGGTCTACGTGGCGGTCTCGGTGACCGACGAGGGCCGGGGCATCGCGCCCGAACGCCTGGCGCAGCTCTTCCGCAGGTATTCCGTCGTGGCCAACGGCGAGGGCGGGGTTCGTGATTTCGGACTCGGGCTCGCCATATGCAAGGGACTGGTCGAGGCCCATGGCGGGCGCATCCGGGCGGAGAGCGGCGGACCCGGTCAAGGCGCCTGCTTCACCTTCACGCTGCCGCTCGCTGCCGTGGACAGCACGCCCAGTACCAGCCCGGACCGATTGGAGCCCGCGACCCGCCACCCGGCCGACTGCATCCTTGTTGTGGACGACGATCCACAGATTCTGCGCCATATGCGCGACGCACTGGCCGAGGGGGGCTACGCCCCGGCCGTGACCGGCGATCATCGCGAGATCGCGCGGATCGTGCGCACCGAGAAGCCGGCGCTGGTGCTGCTCGACCTGGTCCTGCCCGGAACCGACGGCATCGAGTTGATGCGCACCTTGCCCGAACTCTCCTTCCAGCCGGTCATCTTCATCTCGGCTTACGGTCGGGACGAGACTGTCGCACGGGCGCTGGAAGCCGGCGCGGCGGACTACATCGTCAAACCCTTCTCACCGACCGAGCTCATCGCGCGGGTCGGGGCGGCGTTGCGTCGGCATGCCGATCCCCAGCCGTTCGTGCTGGGCGCGCTCGCCATCGACTACGACCGGCGCCGGGTGAGCGTCGACGGGCAGAAGGTCGAACTCACCCCCACCGAATACGAGCTGCTCCGCACGTTGTCCCTCAACGCGGGACGGGTGACGACCTATGAAGTGCTGCTCGACCAGATCTGGAGCGAGCGCCGTGAAGGCGGCGGGAAGGTGGTGCGCGCCTTCGTCAAGCAGCTCCGCGCCAAGCTCGGCGACGACGCGACCGACCCTGCCTGGATCTTCAACGTCCGCGGCGTCGGCTACCGCATGCCCCGGCCGGGAGAGTCGCCCGAAACCTGACTGCCGGCTGGTTCGACGGTCGGCGCAAGCCCGGAGAGCTCGGTTCGCGATCGAATGAAAAACACAGAATATTTACTTAATTCATGCTCTTAAGGTTCATAATTCATAACCAATTCACCCAAGAATCTGCACAGTGCCAAGGTGTATTACACGCGTCGACGGCCTGTGCCACCGAAGGGCCGCAAACCTCGTCGACGACAGGCAGGAGCTGCGTAGGACCGAGGAAGTTCCGGCCACGTTGGCCCACAACACCACCACAACCGGGGTATGACGAGATGAAAGAAATGAACATGCACCGGCTGGCAGTGCCTGCGGTAGCAGCAGCCTTCCTGTCCGTTTGCGGCGGCGGACCGGGAACAGGCCCGGGTATGGTCCTTTGTCCGACCGGTAACGCATTTCGGCGACTTCAGACCGGCTCACTGAAACCAGATACTATTTCAGCCGTGCAAATCCGACAACCCAGCCTCCCCGGCATGAATTTCCCCGGGCCTGCAACCTGGCCTGCTCCCTGTCCGGTTGCCGATCATGGTGCAACTCATCCTGGAGATATAATCCAGCGCCGGACCATCCGTACCGATTCACCCAAACCCCTTATTCCCCGATGAACAAGACCTACAAGTCTCCCCTTACGAAATCTCAGGTAGTCCGCACCATCGCAGAGGATACCGGCCTGTCCCGCCGGGACGTGGCCGCCGTCCTGAACTCCCTCGGCAAACTGATCCGGGCGCACGTGAAGCCTCGTTCCTGCGGGCTTTTCAGGCTGCCGGGCATGCTGAGAATATCGGTGGTCCGGAAACCCGCCACCAAGGCCAGGAAAGGCGTGCCGAACCCCTTCCGCCCCGGGGAGACCATGGACGTTCCCGCGAAGCCCGCAAGCCGCAGGGTCAAGGTCTATGCCCTGAAGGGCCTCAGGGACATGATCTCCTGAGAGAAGATCGTGCCGGACAAACACCCGCTCCGCGCTGGTCAGGGTTGGCAGCCCCGTTCGGAGCGCCACCACCGGACGCCGGTTTGAGCACCTTGGCATAACTGTGGCTGGAAGAGATCGATGATTTCTACACATGGACATGCGAGTGCAGCCCGGACGCGGAGGATGATCCGGAAAACTTGTTTTTTCGTTGGACAGCGCCCTTAACACTGCTCAGGCTGGACGACGAAGTCACGGTCACTGCTTTTCCATACGATGAAGGGGCAGGGGAAGGCATCCCGGACGACGGAGACTTGCCGGGGATTCCGGGTCCCGGGATAGAGTACGGCCTGGAACGCATCCTGTTCACGGACAGGTCCGCACTGGTGTTTTCGTGGGCTGGGTCACGCTGGGCATCCACGCATCCAGGCTGGACGGGCCGGACGAACGCCAGCCGCTTGTCTGTATTGAACTGACGGACAGCATAGACGGGGCACACCTGCCCCACCGGTGGCTGCATTGAGCCCCCGGCGCCTGTCCGTGACCGGACCATCCATGCTCCGCATGTTTCCTGTTATCACCCCCCTTTATGATATGAATGCGCCGATTGCCGCGCTGTCCCGGCGATTCCACTGAGGGCATTTGCTAACGGCGCCGCCCCATGCCAGTGGCAGATCTGCCGTTCTCCCGGTTTCAGTCTCCTGCATGGAGACACTTGTGGCATTCCGGGCTCCCCGTTGGTTGGGTTTGCACAATCTCCGACTGTTCCGGATTCCGGCTCTGGTCCGCTGGAACTTTCAAGGGCCCAATAAGGAGGAGTGAGGTCGGGAACAGGGTGAAGGACGCGGCCTGGGAGGAAGGCTTTCACCCGGTGCGTCCCGCATCCCACCGTTTCTTTTCCGGAGGCCGCCATGTCCCAAGACCCGGGGAACTTCACCGCACAGACTGGGCTCGGATCGTGGGAACGGATCCTCGTCATCGTCCCCCCGATTTTCCTTGGCCTCATGGCCGCCGTTTCCCCACCGGCCGCGCCCCTCCTGATCGCGGCCATCGTCTGGACCGGCCTCGCCAGTCTGGGCCTTGCCCTGCGCCGGCTCATGCTCCACGGCGACCTGTCCGCCTTCGCGAACCGGCACGAGCCGCCAACCGACCACACCAGGGTGGATTTGTGCACCAGAACCGGTCTCTACCAGTGGATGAAGGACGCGGACGATCAACTGCTCCAGAACGACGACCACCCGGACTGATTTTCCATTCGTCATTCGTGGCCGGTTCATGTGACTTCGACACGGAAACCGACCGGGCGGTTTCCCTGCCCTGGCGGCACTATGGTCCATACCTCACCGCCTGCTTGCCGATCAGCTTGATGAGGTGGCGGACAGTTTCGGTCAGGTCGAAGTCCGAATCCTGGAAAGGATCCGGAATCCGACCAACCTTCCGGAGAACGCCCATGACCGAATCCATATCCGCGGACTACACCCTGCGGCCGTCCGAACTCGCCTCGACCCTTGCCGTCCTCGTCGAGGCCCGGCAGCCCGCCATGGTATGGGGGCCTCCCGGCGCAGCAAAATCCCAGATCGCCCAGCAGGTCGCGAGCGACGCCGGACGCCAATACGTCG
>VYFM01000666.1 GCA_009842375.1 Candidatus Poribacteria bacterium
TAAAATCATCAAAATTGCGATTGACTCTGAATACTCTGAAAGTTGACATTTTTGACACATTCTTGATTTAGTGTCCATCTGTGATTCTGAAAATGCTGAATCTCGACAATTGAATGGCTCTGTTAAACAACCATTTACCGTTGACAATATAAACCTTTTCCGTTATAGTAACACAATCTAATATGGTAAGTCTTCAAGAGGAATCTTATTATGTTTTTTGTCTTTTGTGTTTTCATTGTACCAATTATTGTATTTGTAATTTTACATCTTATGACACGTGAGAAAACAGACAATGATATGCAAAAGACCGAACCTATGGAGATGTGTGCATTCTGTCAGAATGATTTTCCGATTAACCAACTGCTTGAAAAAGAAGTAGGTACTTACGGGAGAATATACTGTTTCTGTAGAGAATGTGTTGAAGGCTTATACAATGAATTCAATAATATTGGAGTAAAGACAGGAGAATAATATATGTATGATTTGGTTACATTTGGTGAAGCGATGATCCGCCTTACTGCACCTGAGTTTATGCGACTTGAACAGGTCTCATCATTGTCTATAACAGCTGGTGGTGCAGAGATGAACGTCGCTGTCAACGCAGCACAACTCGGTTTAAGAACTGCATGGGTTTCACGACTCGTAGATAATTGGTCTGGTCGTTATATCCGTAACAAAGGACAGGAGCTTGGGGTTGATATGTCCAACATCGTTTGGGTTGACTTTGACGGTGTCGGCTTTGAGCGAAACGGGTTTTATCATCTTGAAATGGGCGCGGGACCTCGTGCAAGTAGTGTTACCTATGATCGAGGGCATTCGGCTATTTCCAAAGTGCAACCCGGTGAAATCGATTGGACATCAATTTTTAGCAATGCTCGATGGTTTCATCTGAGTGGTATCACACCTGCATTGTCTGAATCGGCTGCAGCTGTTTCTGCTGAAGCACTACAAGCTGCTCGTGCCGCTGGTGTTAAAACCAGTTATGACCTAAACTTCAGATCAAAGTTATGGAATGCTGAAGAAGCACAAGCTGCTAACACTCCGATGATGGAACATGTATCAGTTCTTATAGGTAACGAGGAGGATTTTGAAAAATCTCTCGGATTCGCGGCGGAAGGAACAACCGAATCGTATAGTAAGCTTGAACCTGATAGCTACAAAGAGGTTGCACAACGTGTAAAGGAATCGTTCCCAAACATTGAAATGATAGGCACAACCTTACGTGATGCAAAAACAGGTTGGTTAAACGATTGGCGGACACTGCTATATGATGGTGAAGAGTTTTATCTGTCCCGCATCTATGAAGATTTAGAATTGGTAGACAGAGTCGGCGGTGGTGATAGTTTCTCATCAGGGTTAATCTATAGCCTACTCAATGGTAAATCTCCTCAAGATGCAGTGAATTTTGCTGGAGGATATTCTGCCTTAGCACACACCTTCCCTGGTGATTTCAACTGGGCTACCGTAGCGGAAGCGGAAAAAGCAATGCAGGCAGGAAGTGTCCGTATTAGTCGTTAACTTTTCTCAAGCAGGAAAAGGAATTCTCTGTTCGGTTTTTGCGCCGCAGTTACCCATTCATGTGTCCATTTCATTCCTGCCATCACGTTCCGTTTGTAGTTCATCTCAACCACTGCAAGCAATTTACCGTTGGAATGCATCACATCATTTAATTCCTCGGCAGTAGCACGTCCACCGGAACTATATGAAAGTATAATCCAACGCGCTTGAGTAACCTTTATTAACTTTTCAATCGCTTCAACAGCAATAAAACGACCATTAGTGTTGCGTCGGAACTCCTCAAATACAGATGCGGAGAGTTGATCGGATGTATCTTTTCTCCTTTTTGCTTTTCCAAATAGTTCTGGTTTGTCATAGAGAATAATGCTTTTCCAAAGATGGTAATATGCCGCATATCTGACGCGTGATGGCGGCATCTTCTCATTGTTTGAACCGTAAGGCGGGTCAAAGTATGCAAGGTCTACATTGACATTTGGAACTAAGTCAAAAATGTCTGACTTGCAAACCTCATGATTACCTTCAGATGTAAATACCTTTGGCACTTCAAGGGCAAGTTCTTTATATGACCTCGGCGACCAATCCTTAAGATATGCTGAAAAATGACCTAATGTACTGTCAACTCTATCCAGTCCCAGCATCAGACTTGTAAGTGCTACAGCCTTATCAACTCTATCTAGATTCAGATCGTCAATTTCCTGCCGAATTCCATCCAGTTTACGCGTATTATGCAGTTGCCATGGCTTCTTTAATCCATCTGCTTGAACTCCACACCCGTCATTCGCATGTCCCCCATAATGTTCGGTGAACCATCCATCAATCGGAGGCACACTGTTTAGGTGATCAATAAGAGGTTGATATTCCGTATGTTGTTTTGTATTGAGTAGATAGCATGTTCCCAAGACTTCTGACCAATATGCAATGTCATTGCAAACAACAGAATACCCAAGTTTTGCAAACGCTTGTGATACGCGCGTTGTACCAGAGAAACCATCTAAGACAGTCTTGGCATCTACTTTTTGGGTGAGTTGTAATATTTGTGGGATTAGTTTCAGTTTGGAACCAGCATATTTTATGCCTTCTGTGGAAGGGATATCAAGGCATGGAAATTTTTGTTGCATGAATTATGTGGTGTCTGCTATCTCTGATACTGTTTGATTAGCATCCGAATGATTTTGAACCTTGTCCTTTTCTGGATCATATAGTCGGTATTTGCCTCTTTCTATTTGCCAATATTTACGTTCAATAACAGGAACAACATCAAACGCTGATTGATTAACAGTGTCTATCCTAATGTTCCAACCTACCCCTGCTAACTTGAAATTAGGATACTTCTCTGATATAAATTTTTTGACATCTTTTGGTGCAAATACAAAGTCTGTATTCCCTCCTGTTAGTTCCTGTACAGTTTCGCGTACCACTTGTATATTAGGAGGCGGATCTGGGTCTGGTAGTCCGGGTGAAGGAAAACTCTCATCTCCGACCTTTGTTTCCATACTAACAATCTTCTCTCCGGATTTAGTTTGGAACATTGAAACCGTTATACAACTAACGTCTATTCTATATGAAGTACGGAGGAATCGACAAACACTTACCACCCTTGTGGGTACATCCTCCGCTACGATGTATAACCGCAATTTTCGATTCAGTGGTGGTAGATCGTCGGTTTTAGGAATATCAAATATCTTCTTGAAAACTTTACTAAATGTCTTTTCTTGAAATTCATTGCAACTCTCAAAGTATGTTTCAGCAATTTCATGAATCTGTTCATCGGACAATTCATTTGCCCAGGCAGCATATTCCAACAATTGTGCTACTACTTCCCAAGGAGCTTTACCCCGCTTTAATTCTATGATAATCAAATTCCCTTCAGAATCAACTGCAAGTAGATCAGGAAACATAGTACGACCCTCAACAGGGGCACTTGTTTGTCTACCGATCCAGAGTATGAGTTCGTCTTGGATAAGAGCCCAAGGACTATTTTCAAGCCAATCTTCAAGATGACTTTCAAGTTCTAAGTTAGTTTCTTGGGCAATGACGAGTTTAGCGTTAGAAATTTCGTCACCCTCTAATCTAAAAATAGGCATTGTTACTCCAGGTAATAAGTATGCAAGTCATTGAACAATTTACACAAACTAATACACTTACCGTACAAAGCAGGAGAGAAATTCATGTGAACGGATTAATCCATCAGACTCTGCTTCCCATGACTGCCAATAACGGTAGTCTTCTAATTCAACACTAACAATACCGTCAAAACCAACATCCTCAAGTATCTGCACCACTCTGAGCCAATCCACAACACCATCACCGGGAATAGTATATCGCCACCAATCTTCTCCAAAACCGCGTGGACCGTGAAAACTCGGTCCCAAATTACCGTGCAAGTACAGTGCTTCCTCATCAATAGCAGTATCTTTTCCGTGAACATGTTTAACGGATGATGCGAATTCATAGAGTGCGCGAATATGGTCAATACCTAATCTAACCAGATGTGATGGATCGTAGTTCAGACCCAAACCGTCAGATGGACATTCAGCAAACATGGCACGCCACATCTCAGGGGTACATCCGAGTGCAGGATACGAAGGTGCGCCGCCGGGCCAACCTTCTATAGCAATTGTCACGCCTTTGGATTCAGCAAATTCTGCTATAGGTGGAACGGTTTCCTTCCATATATCAAAGTTCTTAGCACGACCCAGACTTGCATCTTCCGGGACAAAGACACAGAACATAATGTGAACATCGTTATCAGCAGCTGCTTCAATAGCTGCTTTGGCTTTCTGCGCACCGGATTTTTGTGTGGACTTTTTCGCACTAAGTAGTTCGCGAGTACCCGGCAAATCCGCAGATCCAATTTCTAAGCCTGCATCTCGTGCAGTTTTCACGACTTCAGGGGTTGCTTCTCCAATATCAATTGCTTCAAATCCGTTATCAGCACACCATTTGCAAAACTCCGCAAACGGCATTTGTCGTGCTGTACCGGGAATACGTAAACCTATTTTCATATTTTTCCTTTATCTGTAATGTGAGAGGATTCTCACCATGAATAAATAAATCTAAAAACCCATCAAACCACAACAACGACGACATACAGGCATTGGTCCATCTATGCTGACAGATTGTCGGAATTTCATCGCTTTCTGATTATTCCACATATCAACAACTTTGTCCTCTTTGATATTGCCAATTATATAGTCATGGTAGTCTCGACAAAGACTTACGTCCCCGTTGCTATCAATTTCAAGTGTCATGAAGATACTGACACACTGGTTGTAACCGAAGGTTTCCTTATGGTTGGTATAGTAGGTTTGAATTTCTCCCTTTGAGTTTAATGGAGGCATCATCACTGGAGGACACCTTTTCTGTTGGTGTGATAGATTCTCCATCTCCTCAAAACGATCAAGTATTACACCATGGTCAAAGTCGTGCCAGGTACCTATCCATCCATAATGCGTTTGTGGTTTGAACCCAAAACGTCGTTCAAAGTCCTCTGTGTGTTCTTGTGCAGATTCTGAATCTATCCACCATGTCAAGTAGAAAATTTGAGCATCAGCATATTGGCTTGTGAACTTATACAAGTCAACCACAACATCAATGTTATACATCGTAACGCAGCTGAGTGGTATAATATATGGAAACGTTAGGTTGCGGCGTTCCTTTTCTGCATGGAGAGTTTCCAACGCTGCCTTAACATCCTTGAAGTTATCATAGTTTTCCGTTACACCGGGACGTTGAGTGTTATGGATTTCTTCATTCGGACCATCAACGCTTAGATATATAATTTTGCATGTTTCTAATATATCCTCTGCACGTCTTGCAATGTTTGTAGCATTGCTGACAAGAGAAATAGGCATCCCCTTCTCTTTGATGTAGTGCATTAATTCAATGATTCCTGGATATAGCATCGGTTCACCACCCCAGATGTACCATACAGGAGACCAACCTTCATCAACTATTTGGTCAACAAGGTCTTTGTATACTTCCACAGGTACTTCACGCTGTTTTAGTTCTTTGAGTGATTTACCCACGAGATACCCGTTATCACCCCATTGTCCACAGGAATGACAACGTAAATTACACATATCAGTAATACGTAGACTTACCAACTGAATATCGTCACCTTTACCATGTTTTGCACCAAATGGGTGCCGCATGTTAAAGGATTC
>VYFM01000330.1 GCA_009842375.1 Candidatus Poribacteria bacterium
GAGATCATCTCTGATGAATCAGAAGGTGAAGAAAAAGAGTAATCGCTTGGTCTACTTGAGTTCTGGGATGATCAATAAGCAATCAATATAATCTATAGAGGAAAACAGACATGTTAAATAGGACTCGGCATATTCTTATTTTTTTGCTCGTCCTGATATTTTCTGGCACATTACAAGGAAATGAAACAGCACAACTATACTTCCCAAGTACTGTGGGAAGTTTTTGGGTTTACACGGATCAAGATGGGAATGAGTTCGTGCGTCATGCAATTGAAGGTGAAGAAATAGACGGTGTGTTTTATAACGCATTTAGTTATAACCCTGAATTGGAAGATTGGGTTGATTTTAACCGTCATACAGTGCCATATCTGTATAATGTAAATGAAGAGTGGATTAGTTTGTTAGTAGGGGAGGAAATAGAGAACGCAGTTAAGGCACGTCTTACCAAAGAATTTGAAACTTTTTCTGCCTTGGTGAAGAATTTATTTGCGAGTCTGATACCGCCTGAAGAGAACATCACTATAGACTTTTTTTATGATATAGAGGTTGATACCGATGAGTACTTCAATTTTCTTCCAGCTGATGCAAGTATTGACGATGAATGGGAAACCACTGAGATAACTGCTACAGTCACAATGTCGTTTGAATTTAATGGTTTACCTGAGGAATTGGCTGCTGCTGCACCACCTATGCCTCCTGTTACAGTTACTTTTTCTATTCTTGAAACAGGGATAGTTCTTGATGTTGAAACAGTTGAAACTGCTGCTGGAACATTTGAAGATTGTTTGAAAATAGAATATCGTACTGAGACAGAACTCACATCGGACCAACCCGAGGACCCTGGTCCCGATAACCCACCCGGTGAAACAGTTACAACGTTGTGGTTGGCACCGAATATTGGTATTGTAAAGTATCACCAAGAAGCACAAAAGATATTTCTAAATTTAATGTCTGACAAAGAACTTGCTGAGGCATCTGTAGCACCTGAAGAAGCAGCCGAGATTACTGCTATAACAGTCAAGTCATTTGAATTATCAAATTACGAGATTGCACCTGATCCCGCACAAGAGGATAGGGTTGAATGAAACTAAATAACCTTGATTGATCGCATCGGAGATTGAATGAGCGTTTTCCCAATATATCGTCCAAGACGATTACGTTCAAATGAAAACCTAAGACGACTCGTACGGGAATCTCATCTATCTATAGATGACCTAATATATCCGATGTTTGTCGTACACGGACAGAATACCGAAAACGAGATTACTTCCATGCCGGGATGTTACCAATACTCGGTAGACAGATTGGTAAAAGCTGCAGAAGAATTGGCATCCCTCGGTATACCCGGAACTATCCTGTTCGGAATTCCTGAGAATAAAGATCCGCTTGGTTCTGAAGCATACGCGGATGATGGTGTTATTCAACAAGCAGTTCGCGCCATAAAAGATGCAGTACCGGACTTACTGGTAATAACAGATGTTTGTCTGTGTGAATACACTGATCATGGACATTGTGGAATCGTTGAAGATGGCGAGGTACAGAACGACCCTACGCTTGATCTGCTTGTTCAAGAGAGTGTATCGCATGCACATGCAGGGGCGGATGTCATCGCACCATCAGACATGATGGATGGTCGTGTCGGTGCAATTCGTTATGCCTTAGACGAGGAAGGATACGAAAACATCCCTATTATGGCGTATTCAGCAAAATATGCGTCCGCATTTTATGGTCCTTTTCGTGATGCAGCAGAATCCGCACCGCAATTTGGGGATCGACGCTCGTATCAGATGGATCCTGCAAACTCGGAGGAAGCATTGCGCGAAGTGGCGTTGGATATTGAGGAGGGTGCTGATATCGTAATGGTGAAACCCGCACTCTCATATCTTGATATTATAAGTCAAGTGAAAATAGAATTTCAAATGCCTGTTGCAGCCTATAACGTTAGTGGTGAATATTCCATGATAAAAGCAGCCGCACAAAATGGATGGATTGATGAAAAACGTGTTGCCTTGGAGGTACTAACCAGTATTAAACGGGCTGGGGCAGACATGATTTTGACTTACTTTGCAAAGTCGGTTGTTGAATGGCTTGAGAATTGAGGTTTTGTATCCGAAGGTACAATCACAGGCATCGTGATGTCATTAAATATGGTATTATTATAATTTTAAACTAATTTGGAGGAACGAATTGGAGAGTAGTAAATCGTTATCAGCGTGGCAAAAATCACAGCAATATATCCCAGGGGGAGTCAACAGTCCTGTCCGTAATTTTAGCAAAGTTGGTGGACATCCGCGTTTCATTGAAAGTGGTAACGGATCAAAGGTTTATGACATAGATGGAAACGAATATATAGATTATGTCGCATCTTGGGGACCACTAATTTTGGGACATGCACATCCAGAGATAGTGGAAGCAGTCAGTGCTGCAGCTTCACATGGTACAAGTTTTGGTGCACCGACGACTTTAGAGACGGAACTTGCAGAAATCATCGTAAACGCAGTCCCTTCTATTGAACAGGTTCGTCTGGTAAATTCTGGTACAGAAGCTACGATGAGCGCAATACGTCTTGCTCGTGGCTATACAGGACGTGATAAAATCATCAAGATAGATGGATGTTATCACGGACATGTAGACTATCTGTTAGCAAAGGCGGGTTCCGGGGTTGCTACCTTTGGTCTTTCTGATAGTGGTGGCGTTCCAGAGGATTTCGCACGTAATACCCTTACTGTTCCCTTCAACAATCCTGAAGCAGTAGAAACCACCATTGATGCCAATCTAGATGAAATTGCGTGCCTAATTCTCGAACCTATTATGGGGAACATGGGCATCATCCCTCCACGTGAAGGCTACCTGAATGAACTCCGAGAAATAACAGAACAACATGGGATTGTACTCATCTTTGACGAAGTGATTACTGGTTTCCGTGTCGCCTACGGAGGCGCGCAGTCATACTACGATGTTACGCCAGATATGACATGTCTTGGTAAAGTTATCGGTGGTGGGTTACCTGTCGGTGCGTATGGTGGAAAACGGGAAATTATGCAATGTGTTGCCCCTGAAGGTGATGTTTATCAAGCGGGAACATTATCAGGGAATCCGTTAGCTGTAACTGCTGGCATAACGACATTGAACAAACTTTCTGCCCCTGGGGTTTATGAACAACTCGAAACCAACGCATCTACCCTTGCTGACGGTCTTAGCGAGGCAACACAGAAAAATGGTATTGACGCTTGGCATAGTCGCGTCGGTTCCATGTTGATGCTCTATTTCACGCCTGAAACTGTCACGGATGCCGATGGTGCACGAACTGCTGATACAGAACGTTACCGTAAGTATTTTTGGGGTTTAATGGAAAACGGTGTGTATGTTGCCCCTTCTCAATTTGAAGCAGGATTTGTTTCTTTAGTTCACTCAGAAGAGGATATCAGCAAAACCGTTCGCTCGGCATCTGAGGTAATCTCTAAGCTATAGTAAAGGAATTGAATGTCAACTTTTGATCAGATTATCAGATTAATTTCTGAAGACCTAAATGCTGTTGAGGAAAAACTAACAGAAAATACAGCCAGTGAATATAGTTTTGTAGATATGGCAGTTCAACATGTAGTAGAGGGTGGAGGCAAGCGGTTGCGTCCAATTCTTGTTTTGCTTTCTGCAAGGGCATGTGGGTATGTCGGTAGCGATGCACACACACTTGCAGCGGTTGTTGAGTTAATCCATGTCGCATCGCTTGTCCACGATGATGTGCTTGATGAAGCAACAATCAGACGTGGTCGTGAAACTCTACAGACAAAATGGGGTAATAAGGTAGCAGTGCTTGTTGGTGATTATCTTCATGCACGTGTGCTCTCTATGCTGGTAACACGTCGCGCAGATGATCCAGCAATGGCAATACTTGCAGATACCACACAAGCGATGTGTGAAGGAGAAGTTATCCACGCATATAAAAGCGGGGATTTTGATATATCAGAAGAGGAATACCTTAAGATCATCAGTTTCAAAACAGGTAAATTGATAGCAGCATCCTGTACGCTTGGGGCGCACCTCGGCACTAATGAACAACAGATTGTAGACGCACTTACTATATATGGACAACAAATCGGTACAGCCTTCCAAATTGTTGATGACCTGCTTGATTTCGTGGAAGCACCAGAGAAATTAGGAAAAAACGCATTCGGTGATCTTCGTGAGGGCAAACTCACTTTTCCTATCATCTATGCCCGAAAAAAGAGTGATGATAATGAAAAGCAGATGCTTGAAAAAGTCCTAAATCCTGATAGTGATGAAACTGAAGCAATTGCATTTGTTGAATCCTTATTCCAAAAGTATGGTATTGAACGGCATTGTTTAAAGATTGCCCAAGATTATGCCGACAGAGCAAAAGCAGCGTTGACAAAGACACCAAAATCAGATGCACGCCTTGCACTTGAGAATCTCGCCAATTACGTGGTTTCACGGGATTCATAGTAAACTCTCATACTCTCAACCACTTACTCTTCATAACTGATATGTTTTATCCTGCATATATAAACCTTCAGAACAGAAAATGCCTTGTTATTGGCGGTGGAACTGTAGCTGAGCGAAAAGTTGTTTCCATGCTCATAAGCGGTGGAGATGTGACAGTTGTTAGTCCTGACGCAACAGAACTGGTTGCTTTTCTCGCTGAAATTGGGTCAATTCGCTGGCACAAAAGAGACCTAATACAAGGAGATACAAACGGATATTTTCTTGTCTGTGCCGCAACCGATTTTATTACAATCAACTCGGCAGTCTTTACAGAAGCACATGAAACAAACAATATACGTTTAGTCAATGTCGTAGATGTGATACCGCAATGCACCTTCGCAGCTGCCTCTGTTGTAACGGATGGCGAAGTTATGTTGAGTATCTCTACAAGTGGTAAAAGTCCTGCGACAAGTCGTCGTATCAGAGAACATTTTGAAGAAATGTTGAATGCATCATCTCTGTATACCCTGGGATATGAAAATGGCAAACCGGTGTCTGTTGGGGATCTTGGGTTGCCATATCCGGTTTATCTGCTATTGAATAATCGGAAGTGTGTTGTCCTGTGCGACCATAAAACACCAGAAATACAAAGACGTATTACGTTACTTCGTCTGTGTGATGCGAATGTTATATGCTTATCTCCTGATGAGGTGAAATCTCAGGATTTTGAAAATGCTTTTCTTGTCATCTCTACCGAGAAGACTTATTTAGAAAATTGCTTAGAGAATGACAGTCAATTCATCTATGAATTACTTGATGACCAAAATGCAGGAACACACTTCACACCGAATCTTATTATTGATGACGACCTAATAGTCAGTATATCAGCCAAAAACGGTAATCAAATATGTCAAACAGAAGACTTATTTGTAAAACTCAAACATCTGTTTGAAAACAACGGTTTCGGAGCGTATATAAATCTCCTCGGGACACGTCGGTCAGAAGTACTTGAAGCATTCCCGACTTCAAAGATGCGTGCCGATTTTTTTGAAACGCTCATCGGTCATGTTGCCGATACGTCTAAAACATGTTGCCTAAGTCTCACAGATCAAAATTGTACTGCTGAATGCCTATTTAATTGGGTGCGGCACGGCAAAATTGATCAAGCAAATACCCTTATTACCAATTTATTGAACGAACAACGTGCTTACT
>VYFM01000261.1 GCA_009842375.1 Candidatus Poribacteria bacterium
GTTTCCTAACTGCACTTGGACCAAATATCTGTCAGTAGGGGCGGGTCACCTCGCCCGTGCAAACAAGACGAATCAGGTTAATTTGGTATAATATTGAATTTACAAGTGGATAGAGGTTAATTATGGCTTATTCCAGTCTTAGTGAATTTGTAAAAGCACTTGATCGAGCAGGAGAACTTAAACGAATAAAAACAGAGGTATCTCCTGACCTTGAAATCAGCGAAATTACCGACCGTGTCAGCAAGGAAGGTGGTCCTGCACTACTATTTGAAAACGTCGAAGGCAGTGATATGCCCTTACTTATCAATACCTACGGATCCTATTCCCGGATGGCAATGGCACTCGGTGTAGACGACCTTTCCCGAATCGCTTATGAAATTGAAGGTATGATAAAAATCGGTCCACCCGAGTCCCTTCTTGATAAAGTAAAAATGTTACGTATCCTGTCACAACTAACAAATTTTCCACCAAAAACTGTCAAGAAAGGTGCTTCTCAAGATGTCGTTCTGACCGGTGAAAATGCATCGTTAGATACATTACCCTTAATAAAGTGTTGGCCTATGGATGCTGACAAATATATCACCTTACCTCAAGTTTTCACACATAGTTTAAAAACAGGTCAACGTAACGTCGGAACCTATCGATTGCAGAAACTCAACCCCCACGCTTTAGCAATGCATTGGCAAATTCACCATGACGGAGCAGCACATCACAGAGAATATAAACAGGCAGGAGAACAGATGCCAGTGGCAATTGCAATCGGTGGTGACCCGATAATGTCCTACATTGGAACAGCACCATTGCCATCGGGGATTGATGAACTCTTATTTGCAGGATTCCTACGAAAAGCAAATGTAGAAATGGTAGAAGCAAAAACCATAGATATGATGGTACCAGCTGATGCAGACATTGTTATTGAAGGGTTTATTGAACCCGATGAAACATGCATTGAAGGACCTTTTGGTGATCATACGGGATTCTATTCCTTGCCCGATGAATACCCAGTGTTCCGAATCACCGCGATTACACACCGCAAAGACCCAATATATCAAACCATCATTGTTGGCAAACCGCCTATGGAGGATTGTTACATGGGGAAGGCGACTGAACGCATCTTTATGCCACTGATAAAAACACAACTTCCTGAACTTGTAGATATGAATTTGCCCTTATTTGGAGTATTCCACAACTTCGCTCTAATTTCAATTGACAAACGTTATCCATTCCAAGCAAAGAAAATGATGCACAGTTTCTGGGGACTTGGGCAACTGATGTTTAGTAAAATAATCATCGTAGTTGATAAAGATGTTGATGTTCAAAACGTAGAAGAAGTACTGTTTTATGTTGGGAGCAATGTTGACCCGAAACGTGATGTTACCATCGTTGAAGGTCCAGTTGATGTACTTGACCATGCGGCACCGCTTCTTGGTGCTGGATCCAAGATGGGAATTGATGCTACAACGAAATGGGCTGAGGAGGGTTACCACCGTGATTGGCCCCCCGAAATTCAGATGTCTGAGGAAATCGTTGAACTCGTAAACGAACGGTGGAAGAAATATGGATTGTAAACAGAATCGCTGTTTCTGTAGTTATATTGTTTATTTCTAATAGTCTAATATATAAGGTGAGAAAACATGACAGAAACAATTTACGATGTAGCAGTCATAGGGGCTGGACCAGCAGGCACACAAGCAGCCGTATCTGCAAGTCATCAGATGCGACATGTCTTGGTATTGCACTCTGGTAAGGTCAGTTTTAGTCGTGGAAGAGCGTACTGGTCAAAATCGGTTGAAATTGAAGATGCACCTGTATTTCCCGGTATCATCGGTCCCAACTTTGCTAAGGAACTGATGAAGTGGATGGAAAGCAGACCTGTTGTAGAATTTATGCTTGGAGATGAACAACGAAAAGCTGGAATTGACATAAAAGACGGACTTGTTACGCGGTTAACACGAAATGATGGAATCTTTGACCTAGAAGCATCTACATCTGTCCTAAAGAAAGATACACCGTTGCAGATAGAAAATCACAAAGCGCGCACAGTCGTCGTTGCAGCAGGATTTGACGACAAATGGCCCGATATAGAGTTTCAAACAGATGCTGAGCGGTTATACAAACAATATGCCACTGTGTTCCGTTATGCAGGTAATCGCAAAGGCTGGCATGTCTGTATCCGTTGTGATGGTCATTTGCATGTAAATGAACACCTTGCCCTCCTCGGTGTAGGAGACTATATCTACGAAGCAGCCATTGGTGCACAAGATTTCACTGACAAAATCACAATCCTAACAAACGGACGACCTCACGGAATGTCACCGCCAATTCTAAATCAGGTTAAAGAGCGGAAAATCAATATAATAGAAACAAAAATAAAACGGCATATTGGAGAAAAGACCAATCTACTCGGATTTGAGATGCAGGATGGTACAGAGCTATTCTTTCACGGATTCCTTGTTGACGAAGGATTGATTCCGAATACCAAGTTTTTAGATGACTGGGACTACCAAAAAGATGAGGAGGGATTAATTATTGCAAATGAGGATATGCAAATGCTTGATTCCAGTGGTGAACCGATACCCGGACTATTTGCAGCAGGGGATATTATCTCTGGAGAACGCAACCTAATTGCTACCGCTTTCGCGCTTGGACAAGAAGCAGGTTTATCTGCATCAGACTCACTGCGAAAATGGCATTATCCAAGCGTTGATTAATGAAAATAGAATGCAGATTTTTGCGTTTTAATGTATAGAGTTTAGTATTTCTATTTATCTACGTTACACTATCATAGGGAACATTGTATGACACAAAACGACAACTCAAAAACACTCTATATTATTGATACACTCGCTGAGATATTCCGTTCATTTTATGCAATTCAAACTCGATTGGTGAGTTCCGTCACAGGTGAACCCACAAACGCTATTTACGGCTTCACGACTACACTCCTCAAACTTTTAACCGACTACAAAGCACAATACATTATCGCCGCTATTGATATGCCCGGTGATACCTTCCGTAATGAGATGTATGAGGAATATAAAGGACATCGCAGAACTCCACCAGACGACCTTGTTACACAAATTCCTCGTATTCAACAACTACTTGAAACCCTCCAAATACCTGTCATAGGCAAACCGGAACTGGAAGCAGACGATATTATCGCATCTGTTACCCAATACATTCTGGATTCACCCGATACACAGGAGGTGCATGTCTGCATCATCTCAAAGGATAAAGACCTTGAACAGCTACTCTGTGACCGAGTTACGATGTTTGATCTACGTAATGAAGTTACAATAAATGAGGCATATTTATTAGAAAACAAAGGAATTACGCCAGACCAAGTCATAGATACACTTGCTTTGATGGGGGACACCTCCGATAACGTACCGGGAGTTGAAGGTATCGGGTTGAAAACCGCAGCGAAATTGATACAGGAGTTCGGTTCAATTGATAATATCTACGCAAATATTGAAAAGATAAAGGGAAAACGCCGTGAAAATTTAGAGAAGGCACAAGATTACATATCCCTATCACAACAACTTGTCACACTCAAACGGGATGCAGATTTGGATTTCTCTCTGGAACAAGCACGATTCAAGCCACCTGAACTTAATAAAATCAACCCTTTGTTAGATCAACTTGAACTTAAACGTTTCTACAAACCGCTTGCAGAACTCGCATCTGGAAACACTGAATTAGACCAAGTGAAAACAGAGGTAAAAACTACCAGAAAAGAACGCTTGGAAGCAATGGAACAGGAAAAGGAAGCAATTCTGGAGGAAGGTATATTCACAACAGCAGAATCCGGGGACTATACTGCAATCACGACTGAAGAACAGTTGGATTCCCTTGTAGAGACACTATCAAAGCAATCAATCATTGCTGTTGACACAGAAACAGACGGATTAAATCGTGATTCTAATTTGTGTGGTATCAGTTTTTCATGGAAGCCACAACACGGAGTGTATGTACCAATCCGAACCCCTAACCCCGAAAACCATTTGGATCAAGAAACAGTAATTTCAAAACTTAAGCCAATTTTGGAAAACCCCAAATTGCCAAAATGTGGACACAACCTGAAATTTGATGCAAGTATCTTCATACGTCATGGTGTTCAACTACGAGGAGTTGTGTTTGATACTATGTTAGCAAGCCAACTTGTAGATCCAAGACAACCCTCACATAACTTAGATAATCTTGCACTCCTTCACTTAAATCATAAGATGATTCCACTCTCAAACTTAATTGGTGATGAGGATGATTCCACTTCCATTGATAAGATTCCACTTAATGAGGTAACACAATATGCTTCAGAGGATACAGATATAGTTCTCCAACTATATCACTATTTTAAACCGAAACTTGAAGAGACAGAAACTAACGAATTGGTTAGAGACATAGAATCACCACTTGGACCCATACTTGCACTCATGGAATTCAATGGAATCGTCTGTGACACTGAAGAATTGAAAAAACAAACCGGTGTGGTTGAACAACTCGTGAATGAACGCGAAAAAGATATACACGAGTTAGTAGGGTATTCCTTTAACATAGATTCACCAAACCAATTAGCAGAGATATTGTTTGATGAAATCGGCTTTAAACCTGTGAGACGCACTAAGGGTGGTAAACGTTCAACAGACGTTACGGTACTGGAAACACTTGCACAGCAAGAGGATGTGAACAATCCGAAAACAACTGTACCTCGTTTGATCGTAGAATATCGCCAATATAGAAAACTCCAAAGTACTTACTTCGGACAGCTGCGGGGTTCAGTTGACGAACAAACAAAACGTATACATACACATTTGTATCAACTCACTACAGCTACAGGAAGGTTAAAATCTGACGGACCGAATCTTCAGAATATTCCCGTGAGAACTGAAATTGGACGCCAACTGCGGCGCGCATTTATAGCACCGGAAGGTTATAAGTTAATCTGTGCAGACTATTCACAAATTGAACTTCGTGTTCTTGCACACTTCAGTGACGATCCAAAATTGGTTGAAATCTTCACCAATGATATGGACATTCATACATCAGTTGCATCAGAAGTGTTTAAAGTCACACCGGAAGACGTATCCCGTGAACTCAGAGACAAAGCCAAAACAGTCAATTTTGGTATCATTTACGGCGTATCTCCTTCAGGTTTGGCACGCAGAATACAAGGAATGAATGTCAATGAAGCAAGAGATCTGATTACAAATTACAAAGCAAGATTCCCCGGTATTAACGAATTCTTCCAAGCATGCGTTCAACAAGCATTAGACCAAGGTTATGTATCTACATTAACAGGTCGCCGCCGCGCTATACCGGAACTCTTTGAACATTCCCGAAGCAGGCAAAGTCTTGGGGAACGTTTAGCAATCAATACCGTTATACAGGGAACAGCAGCTGATCTCATAAAAGCAGCTATGGTCAAAGTCCAACACAGAATTGACAAAGATCAATTACAGATGAAGTTGTTATTACAGATACACGACGAACTCGTGCTTGAATCACCAATTGATCTGGCAGAAGAACATGCAGCAATTGTATCCGAGGAAATGGAAAATGCGTTAGAACTTAATGTCCCCCTACTCACAGAGACAGGAATCGGGGATAATTGGATGGATGCAAAGTAATATTAATAGT